>JAHJSJ010000178.1 GCA_018830415.1 Alphaproteobacteria bacterium
ACGGGCACCAACGGCAAGACCTCGTGCGTGGAAATGACGCGGCAAATCTGGCGCATGGCGGGCGAACGCGCGGCGAGCATCGGGACGCTGGGCGTGACCACCCCCGATGGGAGCGTTTCGACCGGGCTGACCACCCCCGACATCGTCACCTTCCTCAGCAATATGAGCGGGTTGGCGCGCGAAGGCGTGACCCATGTGGCGTTTGAGGCATCAAGCCACGGCCTGTCGCAATATCGCAACGAAGGGCTGAGCGTGACAGCCACCGCCTTCACCAATTTCAGCCGCGACCACCTCGATTATCATGGCACGATGGAAGTCTATTTCGCGGCCAAGATGCGGCTGTTTACCGAAGTCGCCGCGCCCGGCACCCCGGCAGTGATCCATGATGCGGGCGATGGTTCGGAATGGACAGCACAGGCGATTGCCACCGCATCAGCGCGCGGGCTGGATGTGCGCACCGTGGGCGAGGGCGGCAGTTTTCTGCGGCTCGTCAACCGGGAACCCGGCCAGCTTGGCCAGACGCTGGTGATTGCGCACGGTGATGAGACGCGCACGGTCAATCTGCCGCTGATCGGCGCCTATCAGGCCGCCAATGCGCTGGTTTCTGCTGGGCTGGCGCTGGCGACGGGGATCGCGCCTGCTTCGGTGTTTGATGCACTCACCCGCCTGCAACCGGTGCGCGGGCGGCTGGAACGCGCCGCGCTAAACCCCGCTGGTGCGCCCGCCTATGTCGATTATGCCCACACCCCCGATGCGCTGGAGGCCGCGATTGCCGCGCTTCGCCCCCATGTGGCAAGCGGCGGCCGGTTGATCGTGGTGTTCGGCGCGGGCGGTGATCGTGACACCGGCAAGCGTGCGCTAATGGGCGAAGTCGCCGCGCGCACGGCTGATCTTGCCATCATCACCGATGATAACCCCCGCAGCGAAGATCCCGCCGCCATCCGCGCCGCCATTATGGCAGGCGTAGGCGGATCAGCGCGCGAAATCGGTGATCGTCGCGCCGCCATCGCTGCCGCAGTTGGGGAAGCCGGGCCACGCGACATTGTGCTGATCGCTGGCAAAGGGCACGAGCAGGGACAAATATTCGGGTCTGGAGAAACTATGCGGATCGAAGCCTTCGATGATGTCGAGGTCGCACGCCAATGCGCCGCGTTTGGCGGGAGCGCGCCGCGATGAATGCACTGCACCCGATGCTGCGCCAATGGCCCGTTGCCGCGCGCGATGCCCTGCAACAAGCACTGTGGAGCGCTGCCGAAATCGAAGCGGCGACGGGCGGGATTGCCAGCCACGATTTTCAGGCCGCGGGCGTCGAAATGGATTCGCGCGATGTCAAACCGGGCGATGTGTTCGTGGCGCTGCGCGGCGAAGCGATGGACGGTCACAAGTTTATCGCCCAGGCCTTTGAAAAGGGCGCGGTTGCCGCGATTGTCGATCGTCCGGTCGATTTTCCGCACGTGCTGGTCGCAGATACAACCGCCGCGCTGCACGCGCTCGCCCATGCCGCGCGCGATCGGGCTGCGGCGGTGCGGATTGCGATCACCGGATCGGTCGGCAAGACCGGGGTTAAGGAGGCGATTTTCGCCTGTCTTGACCGTGCCAGCCGGGGCGCAGCGCATCGTTCTGTGCGTAGCTACAACAACCATGTCGGTGTGCCGCTCAGCCTTGCGCGGATGCCTGCGCGGGCCAAGTTCGGTGTGTTCGAAATGGGGATGAACCACGCGGGCGAAATCGCTCCGCTGGCCGATCATGTGCGTCCGCATATCGCGCTGATCACCACCATCGCGCCCGCGCATATCGAAAACCTTGGCAGCCTTGCCGCGATTGCGGACGAAAAGGCGCAGATATTTACCGGGCTGGTTCCGGGCGGCACGGCGATTATTCCCGCCGATGCCGAACACGCCGACCGGCTGATCGCTCATGCCAAGGCGTGCGGGGCGAGGGTCATCACGTTCGGGCGCGCGGACGGCGCGGACGTGCGGCTGCTCGATGCGATCCCGGCCGCCAGCGGCGGGGCGCTGGTCACGGCTGATCTGGGCGATATCCGGCTATGCTACACGATTGCCGAACCGGGCGAACATTGGGTGCTCAATTCGCTTGGCGTGATGGCTGCGGTGCGCGCGGCGGGCGGCGATCTGGCAAGCGCCGGGCTGGCGCTGGCCGAAATGGGCGGGCTAAAGGGGCGCGGTGCGCGCCATATCTTAAACGTGCCCGGCGGCAGCGCGTTGCTGATCGATGAAAGCTACAACGCCAACCCCGCATCGATGCGCGCAACGCTCAAAACACTCGCCGCCACCAATGCCCTCCGCCGCATTGCGGTGCTGGGCAGCATGAAGGAATTGGGCGATTTCGCCCTCGCCTTTCACCGCCAACTCGCTGAGCCCTTGGCCGAAGCCGGGGTGAGCCACGCAATTCTGGTGGGTGACGAGATGCGCGCGCTGGCGGAGGAACTGGGGAAACTGCCCGCCGCCGCGCTTGGCAAGCCCATCACCTTCGCGCATTGCGGAACCCCTGCCGAAGCCATCGCGGCGCTCGGGCAATATGGTCTTGCTCCGGGGGACGCGGTGCTGGTCAAGGGTTCCAATTCGGTCGGGCTGGGCCGGCTGGTGACACATTTTACCGATAACGCCCCTGCCGGAACCGCAGCGGGAGGCTGAGGCCCGAAGCACCGGGCGCCGAGGAACGACTAAATGCTCTATCTGCTTGCCGAGTGGCTTGGCTTCGAAGGCATCTTCAATCTGGTGCGCTACCAGAGCTTCCGCGCCGGGGCGACGCTGATGACAGCGTTGCTGATCGGCATGGTTATCGGCCCGCGCTTCATCAACCTTTTGCGCGTGCGACAGGGCAAGGGGCAGCCGATCCGCGAAGACGGGCCGCAAACCCATTTCGCCAAGCGCGGTACGCCCACCATGGGCGGGTTGATGATCCTGACCGCGCTGACGCTGTCGCTGCTGTTGTGGATGGATTTGGAAAGCCCGTTTGTCTGGGCCTGTCTGGCGGTGACAATCGGGTTCGGTTTCATCGGTTTCCTTGATGATTATGACAAGGTATCGAAGAACAGCCACGCAGGCGTTTCGGCGCGGGTGCGGCTGGCGCTGGAATTCTTGGTGGCAGGGGTGGCGAGCTACCTGATCGTCAGCCAGATCAACACCAACCTTTACCTGCCGTTCCTGTCAGACGTCAGCATCCCACTCGGCCCGGCCTATTACGTGTTTGCCGCGTTTGTGATTGTGGGTGCGGGCAATGCGGTCAACCTGACTGATGGCCTGGATGGCCTCGCGATCATGCCGGTGATCATCGCCGCTGGCACCTTTGCGATCATCGCCTATCTGGTCGGTCGCGCGGATTTCAGCGCCTATCTTGGCATTCCCTACGTGCCCGGCGCGGGCGAGCTGGCGATTTTCTGCGCGGCGATCATGGGCGCGGGGCTAGCGTTCCTGTGGTTCAACGCGCCGCCCGCTGCAGTGTTCATGGGCGATACCGGATCGCTGGCCCTTGGCGGGGCGCTGGGCGCGATTGCGGTCGCTTCGCACCACGAAGTCGTGCTCGCCATCGTCGGCGGGCTGTTCGTGCTTGAGGCGGTGTCGGTGATCGTGCAGGTGTTCTGGTTCAAGCGCACCGGCAAGCGAGTGTTCCGCATGGCCCCGATCCACCACCATTTCGAACAATTGGGCTGGAGCGAAAGCAAGGTCGTGATCCGGTTCTGGATCATCGCCATCGTGCTCGCGATGATCGGCCTTTCCACGCTGAAGCTGCGGTAAGGGGTGATGCGCGCGTGATCACCTCCCCCGCCTTTGCCGGTCAACGCTTTGCGGTTCTGGGCCTCGCCCGGTCGGGCGCTGCGGCGGCTGAGGCGTTGATGGCCAGTGGGGCAGAGGTGGCCGCGTGGGATCGGCAGGACGTGGCGCGTGCACCGTTTGAAGGCCGTTGCCAGTTGGTCGATCCGCTGGAGCTTGACCTGACCGGGTTTGCGGGCGTGATCGTGTCGCCCGGCGTGCCGCTCAACACCCACCCGATCGGGCCCCATGCGTGGCAATATGGCCTGCCGGTGATCGGCGATATCGAGCTATTTGCGATGGCACGGGCAAGCCTGCCACCGCACAAGGTGGTCGGCATCACCGGCACCAATGGCAAATCGACCACCACCGCGCTGGTGCATCACATCCTGACCGAGGCTGGCGTGCCATCGGTGATGGGCGGCAATATTGGTGAGGCGATTCTGGCGCAGACGCCGTTGGCCGAAGGCGGTGTCTATGTGCTCGAACTGTCGAGTTTCCAGCTCGATCTCACCTTCACGCTCGATTGCGATGTCGCCGCGCTGACCAACATCACCCCCGATCACCTTGATCGCTATGCCGGGTTTGCCGCCTATGCCGCATCCAAGGAACGCCTGTTTGCGATGCAGGAAACCGGCACCGCGCTGATCTGTGATGAGGATGCCCCGACCAGCGCGATTGCCGATCGCATCGCCGCAGCGGGCAAGCCGGTCGTGCGGATCAAGACCGATGATTTGGCGACGGCCGGGTTTGCCGAAGGGCGTTCGCCCTCGCTCGCCGGGCCGCATAATGCCCAGAACGCGGCGGTGGCGGTTGCCATCTGCCGCCAGCTTGGCCTGAACGATGCGACCATCGCCCGCGGGCTCGCCTCCTATCGCGGACTGCCGCACCGGATGGAGCGGGTGTGCGATGTCAATGGCGTGGTCTATATCAATGACAGCAAGGCGACCAACGCCGCTTCTGCCGCCCCGGCGCTGGCCGCGTTCACGCCCGATGCGGCCATCAATGACGGCGCGCCGCGCATCCACTGGATCGTCGGCGGCCTGCCCAAGGAAGATGGGCTGGGCGCTTGCGGTGATCACCTTGGCAATGTCGCGGCGGCCTATACCGTGGGTGAGGCCGGGCCGGTATTTGCCGACCTGCTCGAAGGGCGCGTGCGCGTCGAACGCTGCGAACTTATCAGCGAAGCCGTGCGCCGTGCTGCCGAGGCTGCGCGGCCGGGCGAGGTGGTGCTGTTGTCACCCGCCTGCGCCAGTTATGATCAGTTTCGCGACTATGAAAAGCGCGGGCACCATTTCCGCCAGATGGTCGGCGCGATCACGGGTTGTGATACCGGCACAGGTGGCCCTGCGAGCGGGAGCCCCTTGCCATGACCGCGCCGACTTATACCGCAGCGGCGCGCGGACGCAGCAATTCCCTCGTCCCAGCTTCGATCCAGCGGCGCTGGCGTGATGCCCTGCGTATCTGGTGGAGCGAAATCGACAAGGTGCTGCTGGCGCTGATCGTTACCCTGATGGCGGTCGGTATCGTCGCGGTGGCCGCCGCGTCGCCCGCCAGCGCCGATCAGCTTTCGACCGCCACAGTCACGCTCGATGAATTCATGTTCTTCAAACGCCACATCGTGTTCCAACTGATGGGCCTGACGCTGATGATCGGGCTGTCGTTCGCCAGCCGGGATCAGGCACGCCGCATCGGCATTCTGGTGGGCGCGATCATGTTGGCGCTGATGTTTCTGGTGCCGATTATCGGTGAGGAAAAGAACGGCGCGCGGCGCTGGATCAATTTTGGCATGTCGCTGCAACCGTCGGAGTTTCTCAAGCCCGGCTTTGCGATCATCTGTGCCTGGATCCTGAGCTGGCGGCTGCGCGATCCCGGTCTGCCGGTGATCCTCTATGTCAGCGCGCTGATGGCGCTGATCGCCGGATTGCTGATGGCGCAGCCCAATCTGGGTGATGCGATCCTGTTTGCGGGCATCTGGCTGGTGATGGTGTTGCTGGCGGGCATCCCCTGGCAACGCATCGGCGCAGTGATCGCGTTGGGCACGGGCGCTTTGACGCTGGCCTATTTCTTCTACGACAATGCCCGCCACCGGATTGACGGGTTTCTGGGCGGCGGCACCGCATTCGATCAGGTTGATCTGGCGCAGCGCACGCTGACAGCGGGCGGGTGGACGGGCAGCGGCTTGTGGCTCGGCATCCGCAAGATGAACCTGCCCGAAGCCCACACCGATTATATTTTCTCGGTGATTGGTGAGGAATTCGGGCTGATCATTTGCGCTCTGATTGTGCTTCTATATTGCGGGTTGGTGCTGCGTGCGTTGATGCGTTTGGTGAACGAAGACAACCTGTTCGCGCTGCTCGCGGGCGCGGGGCTGATTACCCAATTCGGCGGGCAGGCCTTCATCAACATTCTGGTGAACCTCAAACTGTTCCCGTCCAAGGGGATGACTTTGCCGCTGATTTCCTATGGCGGATCATCGACACTGGCGGTGTGCTTCACGCTTGGGCTATTGCTGGCGATCACCCGGCGCAATCCGTTCCTCGCTCGTGAGGGCGGCGGATTGCGCGGGTTGATCGATCGCAAGGAGGAACGCGCATGACCAGCGAGATACCGACCCCCTTGCCCTCTGGCGCGTCACGCCATTTCGTGCTGGCCGCAGGGGGCACAGGCGGGCACTTGATCCCGGCCTTTGCGCTGGCGGCAGAACTGCACGCGCGCGGGCACCACGTCGCGCTGATCACCGATGAACGCGGGGCGAATATCCCCGGCAAGCCCGATTACCTGACCGCCCACGTCCTGCCCGCAGGCCGGTTCGGCAAGAACCCGCTGGTCTGGCCCAAGGGGATTTCTGCGGTGCTCGAAGGGCGGCGCATGGCGCTGCGGCTGTTCGACGCGTTCGAGCCTTCGGCCATCGTCGGCTTTGGCGGCTATCCCGCGCTGCCCGCACTGCTGGCGGCGACGGCGGCGAAGTTGCCGAGCGTGGTGCACGAACAGAACGCGGTGCTGGGTCGGGTCAACCGGCTGCTGGCAGACCGGGTTGATGGAATCGCGACCTCCTATGACAAGGTTGACCGGCTGAAACCCAAACACGCGCACAAGGTCCACCTGACCGGCAACCCGGTGCGCGCCGATGTGCTGGCCTTGCGCGAACAGGATTTCCCTGCCTTTACCGAAGACAGCCTGCTGCGCATCCTTGTGACCGGCGGCAGTCAGGGCGCACGGGTCTTGTCCGAAGTGGTGCCTGATGGGCTGGCGATGCTGCCCCCGGCGCTGCGTCAGCGTTTGCAAGTGACCCAGCAATGCCGCGCGGAGGATATCGACGCGGTGCGCGCACGCTACGCCGAACATGATATTCCCGCCGAACTCGGTACCTACTTCGAAGATATGCACGAACGGCTCGCCGATGCGCACCTGTTTATCGGACGGGCGGGGGCTTCGACCATTGCCGAGCTGACCGCGGTCGGGCGGCCCGCGATCCTGATCCCGCTGCCGATTGCGACCGACGACCATCAGGCCGCCAACACCCGCGAGATGGTCAAGGCGGGCGGAGCGCGGATGATCCGGCAGGACGCGTTCCAGCCGAAAGAGCTGGCCAAGCAGATTCAGGCGATGGCGATGAACCCCGCCAGCCTCGCCAACGCGGCGCATTGCGCATTCAATTGCGGGCGGCCCGATGCGGCGAAAGACCTTGCTGATCTGGTCGAAAGCATGAGCGGGATCGATCTGATGGACGTGATCCGCGTGGGTGAAGCGGCTCCGCGCGCCGCGCAAACCGCCACGCGCCCGCAGACCGCAACCCGCAAGGCTGCCAAGGATAGGGCCTATCCATGAAGGGCGCCCTTCGACAAGCTCAGGATGCGCGGACGACACCTTTTACCGGAGGTGTCCGGTGAAAGGCGTCGGCACTGATATCGGCACGATCCACTTCGTCGGCATCGGGGGGATCGGGATGTCCGGCATTGCCGAGGTGATGCGCAACCTTGGCTACAATGTGCAGGGCAGCGACATCGCCGAAGGGCCGAGCGTCGAACGCCTGCGTGCGCGCGGGATCACCGTGCATATCGGCCACGCGCGGGAGAACGTGGAGGGCGCCGCGGTTGTCGTCACCTCCACCGCTGTGCGCCGCACCAACCCTGAAGTCGCCGCCGCGCTTGAAAACCGCATCCCGGTGGTGCGCCGCGCGGAAATGCTGGCCGAGCTGATGCGTTTGAAATCCACCGTCGCGGTGGCGGGCACCCATGGCAAAACCACCACCACCAGCATGATCGCCTGCCTGCTCGATGCGGGCGGGGTCGATCCGACCGTCATCAATGGCGGGATCATCGAACAATACGGATCGAACGCGCGGCTGGGCGATTCCGATTGGATGGTGGTTGAAGCAGACGAAAGCGACGGCAGCTTCCTGCGATTGGATGGCACTATCGCAGTGGTCACCAATATCGATCCCGAGCACCTCGATCACTACGGCGACTTCGACGGGGTGAAGAAGGCGTTCGTCGAGTTCATCCACAATGTTCCGTTTTACGGCGCGGCGGTCTTGTGCATCGATCACGCGGAAGTGCAGGCGGTGATCGGGCAGGTGCGTGATCGCAAGGTGGTGACCTACGGCTTCTCGCTGCAAGCCGATATCTGCGGGGTGAACGTGCGCAGCAGCGCGGGCGGCAACACATTCGATGTGATCGTGCGCCAGCGCGGAGCCGAAGATCGCCGGATCGAAGGCGTCCACCTGCCAATGCCGGGGCGCCACAATGTCCAGAACGCGCTCGCCGCGATTGCCGTGGCGATAGAAATGGGCTGTTCGGACGAAGTGATCCGCTCTGGCTTTGCCCGCTTCGGCGGGGTGCGGCGGCGGTTTACCAGGGTTGGCAGCGTGGCGGTGGATGGCGGCGCGGCGACGATCATCGATGATTACGCCCACCACCCGGTCGAAATCCGCGCGGTGCTTTCCGCCGCGCGCGAAGCGGTTGCGGGTGGCGAAGGCCGGGTGATCGCGGTCGCGCAGCCGCACCGTTATTCGCGGCTCAATGATCTGATGGAGGCGTTCCAATCCTGCTTTGACGATGCCGATATCGCCTATGTTGCCCCGGTATATTCTGCAGGCGAAGAACCGCTTCCGGGAATCGATCACATCGCGCTGGTGGCGGGAATGAAGGCGCGCGGGCACCGTGCGGCGCGCGAAATCGCCGGGGCCGAAGCACTTGCCGAAGAACTCGCAGGCGAGATTGCGCCGGGCGATATGGTGGTGTGCCTTGGCGCGGGCGACATCACCCGCTGGGCGGCGGGCCTTGCCCCGGCGATTGCGGCGAAGCGAGGCGCGGCATGAACCAGCCCGGCGATGATTATGAATATGATAGCGGCGCGGCCCCGACCTGCGCGGTTGATGGCGCGGTTGCCGCGCCCATCCCGCTCGAAGGCATTCGCGGTAAGCTGACCTGCAAGGCGCCGCTTGCGCCCTATGTATGGTTCAAGACCGGCGGCGCGGCGGACTGGCTGTTTGAACCGGCGGATCTGGATGATCTCAAGGCCTTCCTCGAACGGCTCGGCGGGGAAATCCCGGTGATGGCGCTGGGCCTCGGATCAAACATGATCATCCGCGATGGCGGGGTTCCCGGCGTGGTGGTGCGGCTGGGCAAGGCGTTTGCGGGCTGCAAGGTCAGCGGCGAGAACGAACTTGCCTGTGGCGGCGGGGCAAGCGGGATTCTGGTCGCCTCCACCGCGCGCGACAGCGGCATTGCGGGGCTAGAGTTCCTGCGCGGCATTCCTGGCACGGTCGGCGGGTTTGTGCGCATGAACGGCGGGGCTTACGGGCGTGAGGTCGCCGATATTCTCGTCACCTGCGACGTGATCTTGCCTGATGGCGAATTGGTGACGCTGCCGGTGGATGACCTTGCCTATACCTATCGCCACTCGGCGCTACCTGACGGGGCGATTGTGGTTTCGGCCCGGCTGCGCGGGCACCCCGGCGATGCCAAAGAAATCGGCGCGGAGATGAACCGCATCGCCGCTGCGCGCGAAGAATCGCAGCCCTTGCGCACCAAGACCGGCGGTTCGACATTCAAGAACCCTGCTGGCATGAAAGCATGGCAGCTGGTCGATAAGGCCGGATGCCGGGGGTTGACGCTCGGCGGCGCGCAGGTGAGCGAGAAACACACCAATTTCCTCATCAACACCGGCACCGCCACCAGCGCCGATATCGAAGGACTGGGCGAATTGGTGCGCGAGAAAGTCTATGCCCATTGCGGCGTCAGCCTCGAATGGGAAATCCAGCGGGTGGGACGGCCGTGAGCGCGCGCAAACTCCTCCACGTCGCAGTCCTAATGGGCGGCTGGGCGAACGAACGCGAAGTCTCGCTGTCGAGCGGCGCGGGCGTGGCCGATGCGCTGGAGAGCAAGGGCCACCGCGTCACCCGGATCGACATGGGCCGCGATGTTGCGCTGCGGCTGGCCGAGGCCAGGCCCGATGTCGTGTTCAACGCGCTCCACGGCGTGCCGGGAGAAGATGGAAGCGTGCAGGGGATGCTCGATCTGATGGGGCTGGCCTATACGCACTCTGGCCTCGCCACCTCGGTCATCGCGATTGACAAGCAGCTGACCAAGCAGGCGCTCGTTCCCCACGGCATCCCGATGCCCGGCGGGCGGATCGTGTCGCGTGAAGAACTGTTCGAGCGTGATCCGCTGCCGCGCCCCTATGTGCTCAAGCCGGTGAACGAAGGATCGTCGGTCGGGGTGGCAATCGTTACCGATAGCAGCAATGTCGGCAACCCGATCAGCCCCGATGCGAAAGGCCCGTGGCAGGAATTCGCGGAATTGCTGGCCGAACCCTTCATCAGGGGCCGCGAATTGACCGCTGCCGTGATCGATGGCCCCGATGGCCCGCGCGCGCTGGGCGTCACTGAACTGGTGATCGAAAACGGTTTCTACGATTACGAGCACAAATACACCGCCGGGCGCACGCAGCACATCTTCCCCGCGCAACTGCCGCCCGAAATCACCGCCTTGTGTGAACATTACGCGGTGCGCGCGCATCAGGTGCTCGGTTGCCACGGCACCAGCCGCACCGATTTCCGTTGGGATTACGAAGCGGGCGAGGCGGGGCTGTTCGTGCTCGAAACCAACACCCAGCCGGGGATGACGCCATTGAGCCTCGTCCCCGAACAGGCGGCGCATTGCGGCATTCCCTATGCCGATCTGGTCGAAATGCTGGTGGCAGAGGCGCTGCGGGTGCACGCGCTGAAGCAGGCCGCCAAAAATGGTGGGGCAGGAGGATCGCATGGCGCAGCAGATCCGGCGTAATGGCACCACCGGGGTGCGCCGCGCCGCCAAGGCGCAAAGCCGCAGCCTGACCGCGCGCCGCGCGCAAGGCCGGGCGAGCCGGTTCCTCGATTGGCTGATGGGCCTGCTGCCCTTCACTGAAGACCAATGGAGCCGCATCTGGCTCGCGATGATCATCGGCGGCGCGGTGGGGATCGCTTTCGTTATCGCCAGCCTCGCCGGTGTGCCTGCGCTGGCCGAGGCGCAGGTGGCGCGGATTGCCGCAGATGCGGGCTTTGAAGTGCGCAACGTGCGCGTCACCGGCACGTCCCGCATGGACGAACAGCAGGTCTATGCCCGCGCGCTTGCCCAGCGCAATCAGGCGATGCCCGATGTGGATATTGCCGCCCTGCGCGCCGAATTGCGTGCACTGCCGTGGGTCGAGGATGCGCGGGTTTCAATCCAGCTGCCGCACACGCTCGCCATCGATATCGTCGAACGAACGCCGCACGCGGTGCTGGAAAAGGCCGACCGGCTGGTGTTGATCGACGCGGGCGGGGTTGAGCTTGAACCGATCAACCCGGACAAGGCCAAGGGAATGCTGCACCTGTCCGGGCCGGGGGCTGCCAAGCAGGCCCGCAATCTGGAACAATTGATCGCCGCCGCCCCCGCGCTTGGCCCGCAGGTCGAAGCCGCCGAATGGGTCGGCAACCGCCGCTGGAACCTCACCTTCCGTACCGGGCAATTGCTCGCGCTGCCCGAGGGCGAGGTTGAGGCCGCCACCGCGCTGGTTAAATTCGCGCGGCTGGACGGGCAGAACCGCTTGCTGGGCGGCAAGGTGCTGGCGTTCGACATGCGCTCACCCCCGCGCCTGTATATGCGCCTGCCCGAAGGCGTGCGCGAAGGGCCCGCCATCGCCGCCAATGCCGGAGGGGGCGAATAATGGCGTCACGCGCTGCCCCCGCTCGCCGGCTCGCCCGCACCTTTGCGGCTGTGAATGTCGGCAGTTTCCGCATTTCTGCGATGATCATGGGCGAAACCGAAAGCGGTGAATTGCAGGTGCTGGGATCGGGCCACCGGGCCAGCGCCGGGATCAAACGCGGCTATGTCACCGATATGGAAAGCGCAACCTACGCCATCCGCGATGCGGTGGAACGCGCCGAAAAAAGCGCCAACACCAGCGTGCGCAGCGTGTGGATTGCCTGCGCCGGGGCAGGGCTGGCGAGCAGCGTGGTCGCGGTCGATATCGAGATCGGCGGGCGGCGGATCGAGGATGAGGATGTCGAGCAGCTGCTGATCCACGCGCGCGAGATGATCCAGCCCGACGGGCGCACCGTGCTGCACGCGCAGCCCGCGCATTACACGCTTGACGGCGCGCACGGGGTCGCCAATCCGCGCGGGCTCCATGCCGAGCGGCTGGGGGTCGATATCCACGTGATGCTGGCCGATGGCGCGCCGGTGAGAAACCTTACCGAAGCGGTGCAGAACGCGCATCTTGAGGTTGAAGGCGTGGTCGCCGCGCCGCTGGCCGCCGGGCACGCCTGCCTTTCGGTGGAAGAGCGCGAACTGGGCGTGGCGCTGGTCGAAATCGGCGCCGATGTGACCAATGTGGCGGTGTTTGCGGGCGGGATGCTGCTGGGACTGCGGGCCTTGCCGATAGGATCGGCTGATATCACCGATGCGATTGCCAGCAGTTTCGGCATCCGCCGTTCGCAGGCGGAGCGGTTGAAATGCGTCGCCGGATCGGCGGTCGCCAGCCCGGCCGATCACCGCGAACTGATCCCGGTCAATGGGCCGGGCGAGGGGGGTGAAGGGGGTGAGAGCGCGCCCATCGGCCCGCTGGCGCGCGGTGCGGATGACAAGAACCGCATCGTGCGCGCCGAACTGATCTCGGTCGTCACCCGGCATCTGGAAATTCTCACAGGTGAGGTTGGTAAGGCCTTGAAGGAAATGGGGTTTTCCGGCGCACGCGCAAGCCAGGTTGTGCTGACCGGCGGGGGGGCAGAAATGGCCGGGATGGCCGATTTCGTCCAAGGCGCGCTGGGTATGCCGGTGCGTCTGGGACGGCCGCCGCAGCTTGCCGGAATGCCCGAAGCGCATCATGCCCCCGGTTTTGCGACATTGGCGGGGCTGTGCCTTTACGCCGCCGAAGACCCGGTCGATATCCGCGCGGTGGGCACCGGGCGCGGCAGAGTCTATCGTGGTTTCGCACCTGAAAGCGGCGGACTGGCGCGCGCGGCGCGGCTGTTTCGCGCGCTCAGGGAGTATTTCTGACGTGGCTGACTTTGGTTCATGGCCCCATCATTGTGGATAAGGCTGTTGGCGCTATAAAATGTAAAACCTTATTATGTCACAGAGGAATTAAAGTGGGGCGCGTGCTGAACATTCTGATTTCCTGCGCCTGGAGGGCAAGCTGATGAGCATCAATATCGGACCTGCGGTGATCGACGATCTGCGTCCGCGCATCACGGTTATCGGGATTGGCGGCGCGGGCGGTAACGCCATCGCCAACATGATCGAAGCCGAGATCGAAGGCGTCGAATTCATCGTTGCCAACACCGATGCACAGGCGCTGAGCACTTCGCCTGCCGAACGCCGCATCCAGCTTGGCCCGGAAATCACCGGCGGCCTTGGGGCAGGTGCGCGGCCTGAAGTGGGCAAAGCCGCCGCCGAGGAAACCGTTGCCGAAGTCGAAAGGGCGCTCGAAGGCGTCAACATGTGCTTCATTGCGGCCGGGATGGGCGGGGGCACCGGCACCGGGGCTGCGCCGGTCATTGCCGAAGCTGCGCGCCGCATGGGCGTGCTGACCGTAGGCGTCGTGACCAAGCCATTCCTGTTCGAAGGCACGCGCCGGATGCGCGCCGCCGAAGCCGGGATTGCCGAACTTCAGGCCCATGTCGACACGCTGATCGTCATCCCCAACCAGAACCTGTTTCTGGTCGCCAAGGCGGAAACGACTTTCAAGGAAGCGTTCCAGCTTGCCGACGAAGTGTTGCAGCAGGGCGTGCGTTCGATCACCGATCTGATGGTGATGCCCGGCCTCATCAACCTCGATTTTGCCGACGTGCGCTCGGTCATGAGCGAGATGGGCAAGGCGATGATGGGCACGGGTGAGGGCGAGGGTGAGAACCGCGCGCTCGAAGCCGCCGAACAGGCCATCGCCAACCCGCTGCTCGACGGGGTCAGCATGGCCGGGGCCAAGGGTGTCATCATCTCGATCATCGGCGGTGAGGATATGCGCCTGCTCGAAGTCGACGAGGCGGCGAACCACATCCGCGAACTGGTCGATGAGGACGCCAACATCATCTGGGGCAGCGCCTTCAACCCTGACCTTAAGGGCAAGATCCGCGTTTCAGTGGTCGCCACCGGGATCGAACAAGGCGCCGCTGGCGCGGTTGAACGCTCGCAGCCGGTTTCGCTCGGCGGATCGCGCGCGCCCAAACGGCCGGTGCTGGAACTGTCCGAAGACGATGGGTTGATGGAACTGCCGTCCGAAGAGGCCGAACAGCCTGCCGCCGCTGCCGCCACTCCTGTCACCCCCGCGTTTGAACTGACCCCGCCCGAAATGTCGCCCGCGGCTTATTCGGATGAGGACGAGGACGAGGCGCTGGAGCTTGGCGATGAGGCAGAGGAACAACCGGCAGCTGCTGCGCCCTTTGATCTTAGCGGGATGCAGGAATCAGACGGTTACGCAAATGAATATGATGACGATGTCGATGGCATTGTCGATCCGCTCGCCGGACTTCGCAGCGATGAAGATGAGGGCTTAGGCTTCGATTCGCCCCCGGCCACCCCGGCGGTATCGGGCGAAGATGATGACGCGCTTGAACTCGGCGAAGAATACGCACCCTACACCGATGCAGCGGATAACGCCGATGCGCAGGACGGGCCGGTGCAGGATGATCTGCTCGCCAATGCCGACCGTCTGGCCGCCGAAGACCGCCCGGTTGAAGCGAAGCTGGGCGGCAATCGTCGGCGCTCGCTGCTTGGCGGTGCGGACGGTGATGGCGGCGATGCCGGTGCGGCTTCCAATGCTGGCAGCACGCTGTTTGAACGCATGGCCAACCTGTCGCGCAGCACCGCGCGCGATGACGATGATGATGGCGACGATGATGGCCCCGCGCTCAGCATTCCGCGTTTCCTCGGGCGGCAGAATAACCAGTAACCGTTGCCAGCCAGCAATTGCCGCAGGAATGCGCCCGGCGATCCATCCGGCGTATTGGCGGTGCCATTCGCCGCTAAGGCAGGCTGATGGCTCTGGCGGGCGGCGGTTGGTCGGCTAAATGCAAATGATGAACGCTGGTTTCCTTGGGTTTGTCCCGCTGACGTTGGCGGCGGTAGCCGTGCCGTTCGTCGCATCCCCCGCAGCGGCGCAGGATGTGATTGCGCGCGAAGTGGTGCAGCCACTGCCTTCGCCCGAAGTCCAGCGCCTGAACCGCGCATTGGTCGCGCTGTCCAAGGCCCCGCGTGACCGCGATACCTTGGTTGAGGCCGGGGCGGCGGCGATGGGCGTTGATGATCTTGATGCTGCGATCGGGTTCTTTGGCCGGGCGGCGGAACTCGATCCTAACCACCCGCGCGTGGCGCAAGGCTTGGCCGGGGTTTACCTGCGATCGGGCCGCGCTGGTGAGGCGTTGGTGCAGTTTGAACGGGCGCTGGCGGCGGGGGTGCCGGTGCGTGAGGTGCTCACCGATCAGGCGTTGACGCTTGATCTGGTGGGGGAACAGGCGGCGGCGCAGGCGGCCTATACGCGCGCGCTGGAACTCGATCCGGCGAATGACGAGGCACGCCGCAGGCTCGCGATTAGCCATGCGATTGCGGGCAACCGTGTGCAGTTTGAAGAAGCCTTGCGCCCGCTAATCGGCAATCGTGATATGGCGGCGCAGCGCGCCCGTGCCTTCGGCCTCGCGATTCTGGGTGATAGCGACCGCGCGGCGGCGATTGTCGAACAGATCATGCCGCGCGATATGGCGACCCGGCTGGTGCCCTATCTCGGCTATATGCCGCGCCTGACCAAACCGCAGCAGGCGGCTGCCGCCAACCTCGGCATATTCCCGCGGGCTGCCGACATTGGCCGTGATGATCCGCGCCTGGCCCGGTTCGCGGCCGAAGAACGCGCCGATAGCAGGCTTGCCCCGGCTGGCCCGCCGCTTGATGCGCGTACAAGGCCGCCGTCAACGCTCGCAGAACTCGTGCCGCCCGCTCCTGCCCCGGTAAAGCCCCCGGTTGCGGTGCCTGCGCCTGCGCCAACGCCAACGCCAACACCAACGCCAACGCCAACATCCGGCGGCGGTGGGTCTGCGCCAGCGCCAATTGCCCCGCCGGTTTCTCCGCCTTCAATAGATAATGCAACAAGCACAGAATAAAGAAAACAAAGAACCAGAACCGCAGATTATTTATAATATTACAAATATTTATTATCCAGAGGCAGAACCGGAACCGGAAGAATAAAATTTCTAATGTCCAA
>JAHJSJ010000179.1 GCA_018830415.1 Alphaproteobacteria bacterium
AGCGAGGATTTCGCATCGCGGACGCGATGCGGAACACAAAGACTCCGGCCACTATCTCCATACCTAACCTTAAATTAACCATGACGTGCGACGTTCTTCTTGTCGAAGGAGACATGCGCCATGATGATGCCGATTGCCGAGATGCGCGAATTTGCAGGCTTCGCCCCTGCCGAGCAGCGTTATATCAAGCGCAGCCTCGATATCGGCCTTGCACGCACCGATGCGTTTCGTCGCTGGGGCCGCAGCGAGGCGGAAAACACCGCTATCCGCCGCCAATATGTCGCCTATCAGGATCTGAAGTCGCTGCGCGCGCTGATCCCGCAGGAAGGCACGCCGAACGAGGTTGAACGCTTCCTTGGCAAGCTGGTGCGGATCGCCGCCTTCGATCTGGAGCAGGAACGGCTGGAATGCTTTTCGGCGTTCCGGTTTCTGTATGAACGAATGCTCGGCGCGGCGGTGCGCCCCTATCTGCCGGCGGCCTTCTGCGCCGCGGCCGCGCTGCCATCGATCCGCCCCGAACGGCGCAAGCTGCTGCTGCAATCGCTGTCTGAAGCCGCCGCCACTGCGCCCGCCTGGTCGGATCGCGAACCCGGTTTTTATCCCGAATATGTGGACGACTTCGAGGCGGCCTAGGTGCTAGTGGAGCGGGAATGGAGACACCCTCGCCCTATCACCCGCCGGTCAAGCGCTCGCTGAGCATTGCGGGGCACAAAACCTCGATCAGCCTCGAACCGCTGTTCTGGGAGATGCTGCGCGCTGCTGCTGCCGCCGAAGGCTTGGCGATTGCCGCGCTTGTCGCCCGGATTGATGCCGAGCGGATCAAGTCACCCACCCCGCCGGGGCTGGCAAGCGCGATTCGGGTGTGGCTGGTGGTGAACAGTTAGAATTCGTCATTGCGAGGAGCCGCAGGCGACGCGGCAATCCAGAGCGTTTCGCGCAATGCTCTGGATTGCTTCGCTATGCTCGCAATGACGAAAGTGGCCGTCAATCATCCACCCGTTCAATATCCGCGCCGACCAATTGCAGCTTTTCCTCCAGCCGCTCATAACCGCGGTCGAGGTGATACAAGCGCCGCACGGTGGTCTCGCCCTCGGCGGCGAGCGCGGCGATGACGAGGCTCATCGAGGCGCGAAGGTCGGTCGCCATCACTTCGGCGCCGGTCAGCCGCTCCACACCCTTGACGATCGCGGTGCGGCCTTCGGTGTTGATATCCGCACCCATGCGCGCCAGTTCGGGCACGTGCATGAAGCGGTTTTCGAAGATCGTTTCGGTCAGCACGCTCGTGCCCTCGGCCTTGCAAAGCAGCGCCATCAGCTGCGCCTGCATGTCGGTGGCAAGGCCGGGATAGGGCGCGGTGGTGAGGTTGGTGGCTTTCAGCGCGCCGTTCGCCCGCACATTCACACCCTTGGAATCCCAATCGACATCAATACCGATTGCCTGGAGCGCGTGGATCGTCGCCATCATGTCATCAGCCTTGGCACCTGCCAGCCGCACTTCGCCCCCGGTGATCGCCGCTGCGCAGGCATAGGAGCCGGCCTCGATCCGGTCAGGCATCACCCGATAGGTCGCACCGTGCAGCCGTTTTACCCCGTGGATGGTGAGGTTGGAGGTGCCGATCCCCTCGATCTCCGCCCCCATTGCCGCCAGCATATTGCACAAATCAACAATTTCCGGCTCACGTGCGGCGTTGAACAAGCGGCTTGTCCCATTGGCCAGCACGGCCGCCATCAGCGCATTCTCGGTCGCGCCGACGCTCACCACCGGGAAATCGAAATCGCCACCCGGCATCCCGCCATCGGGCTGCACCGCACGAACATAGCCTTGCGCCAGTTCGATATGCGCGCCAAAGGCTTCCAATGCCTTCAGGTGCAGATCAATCGGGCGGTTGCCGATGGCGCAGCCGCCGGGCATCGACACGGTCGCCTCCCCGCTGCGCGCCAGCATCGGGCCGAGCACCAGGATCGAAGCGCGCATCTTGCGCACCAGATCATAGGGCGCGATCGTCGAGGTGATCCGGGTCGCTTCCATGCTCATCACCCGGCCGAAATCCTCGGGGCGGGTGCCCTGGATCGATGTGGCGACACCGAACTGGTTCATCAGGTGCTGAAACCCGTCAATATCCGCCAGACGCGGCAGGTTGCGCAGCGTCAGCGATTCTTCGGTCAGCAGCGCGCAGGGGATCAGCGTCAGCGCCGCGTTTTTCGCACCCGAAATCGGGATCGAGCCGGAAAGGCGGTTGCCGCCACGAATGATGAGTTTGTCCATTCCGCCAGCCTTAGCGAAAAGTGCTTTTGGCGCAACAAGGCGTGCAACCCGGCCAACAGCGATTGACCTTGCCGCACAGGCACGGCACGGAAACTTGCAACGGACGAACGACTTGCCGAAAAACTCAGCCGAAGGTGCCAGATGTCTCCCAAGCCGATCCGCCCAAGACCGATCCGTAAAGCCGTATTCCCCGTCGCCGGGCTTGGCACGCGGTTCCTGCCTGCGACCAAGGTGGTGCCCAAGGAATTGCTCCCCGTGGTTGACCGCCCGCTGATCCAGTATGCGGTGGACGAAGCGCGTGAGGCGGGGATCGAACAGATGATCTTCGTCACCGGGCGCGGCAAGACCGGGATTGTCGAACATTTCGACATCGCGTTTGAACTCGAACAGACCATGACCGAGCGCGGCAAGGATCTGTCGGTGCTCGAATGCACCCGCGCGACCCCGGGCGATGTGATCGCGGTGCGCCAGCAGGTGCCGCTCGGCCTTGGCCACGCCATCTGGTGCGCGCGCGCGATTGTGGGGGATGAACCCTTTGCGATCTTCCTGCCCGATGAGCTGATGGTCGCGCGCGAGGGCGGCTCTGGCTGCATGAAGCAGATGGTGGAGGCCTATAACGCGGTTGGCGGCAACCTTATCAGCGTTCTTGAAGTGCCGATGGAGCAGGTTTCCAGCTACGGCGTGATCGACCCCGGCGCGCAAGTTACCGGTTCCGGGGCGACGTTGACCGAGGTGCGCGGGCTGGTGGAAAAACCGGCGCAAGCCAAAGCGCCGTCGAACAAGATTCTCTCGGGCCGCTATATCCTCCAGCCCGAAGTGATGCGGGTGCTGGAGCATCAGGGCGCCGGCGCGGGCGGAGAAATCCAGCTGACCGATGCAATGGCCAAGATGATCGGCACCCAGCCGTTCCACGCCGTGACGTTTGACGGCGCGCGTTACGACTGCGGCAGCAAGACCGGATTTGTCGAGGCGACGTTGGCAATTGCGCTGGCCCGGCCCGATATGGGCGCGGAAGTGCGCGCGATTGCGCAAAGGTTGCTGGGATAAGCCGGGTTCGCCGCTCCACGCCGCCGGTGTTGGAGACACATGTGACACTGTCCAGGAACAGAAAAACGCCCGCCCCCTGACGCGTGTTCGAGCAGCGGCGAAGGGAGCGAGCAGGGCAGGTCATGTCCGCCATCCTGGCACCCGCACGGCGCGTAGGAAAGCAGCGGGTTGCCGGGTTAGGGCTCAACCTCTTCCGTTCGCCCTGAGCCTGTCGAAGGGCCGTTCTTCATTTCGGGCCTCGCGCGCGAGCCTCGGAAGAAAAGCAGTGCTTCGACAAGCTCAACATGAACGGATTTGATGGATTGGTGTTTTACTCTGTCGCCTCGCCTGCCGACGCGTCAGCGTCATTGTCGCGGGCGATGGCCTTTTGTGGCGCAGGCTTGGCCGGTGCCGGGGCGGGTGCAGGTGCCGCCTCCGCCTCCGCTGCGCCCTTGACCAGTCCGGACAGCGAGGAGCCATCCAGCCCCAGCTCCTTCATCAGCCCGTCAAGCACCGGTGCCTGCGCGCGGTAGGCGAGCGCGGCCGAGACGGCATCGCTGGCAAGGTTGCCCGATCCGCCGCCGCCTGCACCGCCCCCGTCGCTGGCCGAGCGCCCGCCGTTGGTGAGGCCACCGACCTGCACGATCTTGATCGAATCGATTGCCTCCATCGGCTTGGCGCTTTCGCGGATGACTTCGGGCAGCACCTTGAGCAGCGTCAGCTTGGTTTGCAGGCTGATCTGATCGTTTGACAGGATATTCGCCGCCTCGTTGATCGCGCGCTGGCCGGCGGCCTCGACTTCGAAGCGCACCCGCGCAGCTTCGGCACGGAGTTTCTCGGCCTCGGCCTCACCCTGCGCTTCCAATCGGAGCGCTTCGGCCCGGTTGGTGGCGGCGTCTTTCTCCGCCTCGGCCTGCACCTTGACCCCGATTGCCTCACGTTCGGCCTGCTTCGACGCTTCGATCAGTTCGATCTTTTTCTGGCGTTCGGCGATTTCGCTTTCGCGCGCGGTGGCGACGCGTTCTTCGGCCTCGACCGCCTTGGCGCGGGCATCATCGGCTTCGGCCTTGGCCTGACTTTCCTCACGGCTTTTGTTCTGCACCGCGATGGATTGCTCCTGCCGAGCAATTTCGAGCGCCCTAGTCTGGTCGATCCGGGCTTCTTCGACCAGCCGGTCGGCTTCGATCTGCTGGGCATCGACCAGCTTCTTGGCCTCGATCCGGGCGGCGTCGGCCTCACGGTTGCGCTCGGCCTGTTCGCGGGCGATTTCGGATGCCTGAGCGGCGCGGCGCATTTCCACCTCGCGCTCCTGTTCGAGCCGGGCGAATTCATTGTCGCGCCCGATCTGGAAGCTCTTCTGGTCGGCTTCGAGATTCTTGGTCTCGATCTGCACGCGGGTGTCCTGCTCGATATCGTTGCGCAGTTTCTTGCGCGCTTCGATCTGCTCGGTCAGCTTGGTCAGGCCTTCGGCGTCAAACGCGTTGTTGGCGTTGAAGTGTTCGATGCTGGTCTGGTCGAGGCCGGTCAGCGATACCGATTCCAGCTCCAGCCCGTTCATCGCCAGATCGTTGGAGCTGACCTGCTGCACCTTCTGCACGAAATCGGCGCGCTGTTCGTGCAGCTCGTTCATGGTCATCCCCGCCGCGACCGATCGCAGCGCGTCGACGAATTTGCCTTCGACCAGATCTTTCAGCATTTCGGGCTGCATCGTGCGCTGGCCCAGCGTCTGTGCGGCCATCGCGATGGCTTCGGAATCGGGGCGCACGCGGACGTAGAATTCCGCCTTCACGTCGATCCGCAGCCGGTCGAGCGTGATCAGAGCCTCGCTGTCGCGGCGCACCACCGGCAGCACCAGCGTGTTCATGTTGACCGGCATGGTTTCGTGGAACACCGGGAACACCAGTGCCCCGCCGTTCATCACCACCTTTTCGCCGCCAAGCCCGGTGCGCACAAACGCGGTTTCCTTCGACGCGCGGCGATACAGCCGGATGAGAAACGCGAAGAAGATGACGACGAAGAGCACCGCGCTCACGCCGACAACACCATATGTCATCAGATCACCGGATGAGCTTACATCCCCGGTCGTGGTCAAAGCCATTTGCGTTTCCCTTTAGCTATCCAGCCCAAGCAGCGGGCTTTCATAATGTACGGCGAAGAAAGTCTGACCTTCGCGGCGGACGAGCAGGACGGTATCGCCTGCGTTCAATTCAATCGTCTCGTCATGGGGTTCAACCATGACAAAATGCGGATGGCCGTGGCGGTCGATCACCTTGGCGCGCGCGGGCGATCCGGGCCGCGCGGTGCCGATCTGGATTTCGGCATCGCGCCGCACCAGTTCATCAAGCGTGACCGCAGTGGTTTCATCCTTGGGCATAATCGCGGCGAGCGGGCGCGCAGCGAGCGAGTTGAGCGGCAGCGCCGCCCCGCCAGCCAGCAGCGCGGCCCAACCAGCGGAAAGCGGCGCGCCGAATGTGCTGGCCAATACCATTTGGCCGATCACGCCGACCGTGCCGAACAGGAACAGCAAGGCTGCCAGCCAGATCAGAAACGGCACCCGGCCCAGCCCCAGTAGCGTGGTCAGCGCTTCGCCAAATCCGCTGGCGTCCAGCCCATCGGGCGCATCGAAATCGCCCGCCCCTTCAATCGCTTCGGACACGCCGGTAAGCTGCACCAGCGCGATCAGCGCCAGCGCGCCGAACGCGATCAGAAACGGCAGGTTGTGGGCTTCCAGCAATGTCATGCTGGCCGCCATGCGCCTGGCGCTGCGAGGCCATGCGCCAGAATCGGTGAGCGCGAGAGAAATCCCATAAGCTGAAAACTAGGACAAACGGCGCTGGGACAACAGGAAAATCGGTAGTCGTTTGCCGGATTTCACGCTGGCGTCACCCGCAGCGATTGCCGGGGCGGTTATTCGGGCAGGAAGCCCAGTTCATACACCATCGGGCGCAGCTTTGCGGTGAGCGCGGCGTAGGCGGATTTGAACGGGTCGAAATCGGTGAGGGTGATCTCGCCATAGGCTTCGAGCGCGCGGCGCACCTGATACCAGCCGGCATCGGCGCGGTTCAGTCTGTATTCTTCCCTGATTTTGTTGGGGAAACGGGTGGCGTGGAAGCGCTGGAACAGTTTGCGGCCTTCATCGAGCACGGCTTGCGCTTCGGGCGAGAAGGCCATGCCCGCGATGTATCGCACCATGAAATCACTCTCGAACCGCGCCTTCGCGCCGACTTGGCTTTCCGTGAAGGGGATGAAGTGGTTGGTGAGGCTCCAGTCGCGATCATTCCAGCGCAGCCCGTCCGCGCCTGCGGTAAGGTTGCTGCCGTTGAACAGCATCCAGACGAGGCAATCGGATTTGAATTCGTCTGTCAGCGGCTGCGAGGGTTGCAGGAACTGGTCGCGGTCGTTGAGCCATGTCGGCTTGATGAGGCGGCGGACGGAAAAGACAATGGCGGCTTGCCAGAGGTTTTCTCCGGTGACGAAGAAGCCTCGCGCGCTGCTATAGCCAGACGAAAATAGAAACGTATCTCGAACGGCGTGCTGGAAGTCATTGCCGCCACAGTTGAGCCATGCCACAGCCCCATCGGACCACCGAGTGCCCCGCAAATCCTTGGTTGCTGTCGCAGGTTCAATCGCGTTCTTAAGCGGCACGACGGCTCGACCGTTAGAGCGAGGTCTCGCAACCCAATCAGTAAGTAGCTTCTCGGCGTCATAGTTGTGGAATGTCTTCTCGCCGACGATATTTCCATCATTATCGAGGACATCAGTTGCAACATCGCCAATGGGTTCGGCTTTACCAGTGTCCCAGATCAAAAAGCCGATCGGGTAATTGCCTTTGAGACCATCGAATAGTCGGCTGTGAAAAACGAACCCGCCAAGATAGCGGCCCGACCAAAGTTCCCGAAATTGGTTCAAAGTTGGTGTGCTTATGTATTTTAGTTTGCTGAACATAGCAAGAATAGCGCTGGGAATCTCCTGATCAATTCTCGCCACGAACTGCATAAACAACTCGTTTGAAGCCTTTCCATATTCAGCCATTCCGGCCTTCGCGAAGAGTGTTTTTGTAACGCCCGGCTTGCTGTTGCCCACAACGTCGGCGGCAGTGTTCCCGCCACTAGTGACCTCCGCATAAGGCGGATTAATCAGCACCAAAATCGGCTTCGCGCCCTTCTTGCCCTCGCGCGCATCAGAAATCGCCTGCCGCAGCGCCATCGGCACCTTGCCCGACAGGCTGTAATCAATTTCGCCAAAATCGGTCACATCGTCATTCAGATAATCATACTGGAAAATCTCCGCCCCGGCGAAGGCCGGGTTGCTGCGCATGATCGTCACGTCCTCCTGATCCAGCGTGGACATGAAGACATTGCGCAGGTTGGAATGCTTGGCCTCCAGATTGCCGACGCCTGCGCACATATCCCAGACGATGTATCGCTCCTGCCAGTCCGCGCCCAGCGTCGCGGTCAGCTGGTCATAGGCTTTATCGACGATGTGCAGCGGGGTGTAGAACGCGCCCTTGAACTTCTGATCGTCCATCGGCAGCAGGCTGTCGCGCCGTTCCAGCAGATAGTGCCGGTGTTTCTGTTCGGGCGGGCGGTGATAGATGTTCCAGAAATTGCGATAGCCGCGCTCGCTCGCCAGTTCGTATTGATCGGCCCCGATGATGAACACTGGCTTGTCGCCGCTGAACAACAGGCGC
>JAHJSJ010000180.1 GCA_018830415.1 Alphaproteobacteria bacterium
GATTTTCCATGCGCCCGGCGGCGCTTCATCTGGCGCACCGAGCCACAGCACCAGATCGGCCCGCGTCAATTCGCCGCGCGCACGGCCAATCCCGATCGCCTCGATTTCGTCGGTGCTTGCCCCCTCCTCGACCACCCGTAGCCCGGCGGTATCGGCAAAGGTGAAGGCCGCTCCACCAAGCGCGACCGAGCGTTCGATCACGTCGCGGGTCGTCCCGGCAATCGGTGAGGTGATCGCCGCTTCGCTTTCGATCAGCGCGTTGAAGAGCGTGGATTTGCCCGCATTCGGCGGCCCGGCGAGCACCACGCGGAACCCCTCCCCCAACCGTTCGGAGCGCGGGCGGGCGAGCCATTCGCCCAGTTCCTCCGCCAGCGCGCCAATGTTCCACGTGAAACATTCGGGCAGCCCGGCGGCGTCTTCCTCATCGGAGAAATCGAGCACACCCTCAACCTCGGCGGACAGCACCAGCACCCGTGTCCGCCAATCCTCGACCTGCCGTGACAAAGCGCCCCCGGCGTTAGCGAGCGCGGCGGCGCGTTGTAGCTCGGTCTCGGCGGAGAGCAGATCGGCCAACCCTTCGGCCTCAGCCAGATCGATCCGACCATTGGCAAAGGCGCGGCGGGTGAACTCGCCCGGCTCGGCACGGCGAAGGCCGGGGAGCGCCGCCAGCGCCTCTTCCACCGCCGCAATCACCGCGCGCCCGCCGTGGCAGTGCAGCTCGGCCAGATCCTCCCCCGTCGCGGTGTCCGGCCCCGGAAACCACAGCACCAGCGCCTGATCAATCGGCGCGCCCACGCCATCGCGCAGGCGTGCCAGCGAAGCACGGCGCGGCTGCGGCAGCCGCCCTGCCAGTGCCGTCAGCGCCGCGCCCGCCTGCGGCCCGGACACCCGCACCACGCCGATGGCCGAAGGCGCAGCGCCGCTCGAAAGTGCAAAGATGGTGGAACCGGCGGTCATGCAGGGGGAATTATTCGGAACCCTTAGGCCCATCACTCCCGCGACCACCAGCGCCGCTTGCCGCCTTCATCCCGCTTTCGACAAAGCTCTGAAACATCTTCAACCCAACCTGCCCCATCGGTGCGAGCGCGGAAGCATATTCCTGTAATTGCGCAGGGTTTGACACCCCCTTCATCGCCTTGGTGATATTGTCGACATAGGCACTATTGGCCGCGCTGACATCGGGCAGGCCCAGGAAGCTGCGCGCTTCTTCGGGGGTGCATTCGATTTCGACATTGATCTTCATGGGGTCCCGTCTCCTGTCCCGCTCGCTCCTCCCTTATTTGGGCTTGGCAAGCGGGCAAGGCAATAGATAGGGTCGCTGCGCCGCATCAACCAGAGAGAGACCCGCAATGACCCTGAATGCCAGCATCCCGACATTGGAAGGCGACGCCCAGTTCGGCGCCTATATCGCCCGGCCCCAGGGCACGGCCAAGGCGGCGATTATCGTCATTCAGGAGATTTTCGGGGTGAACCCCGGTATCCGCCAGAAATGCGACAAGCTGGCGGCAGAAGGCTATGTCGCGCTCGCCCCCGACCTGTTCTGGCGGCTGCAACCTGAAGTCTCGCTCGATCCCGATGTTGAGAGCGAGTTCAAGGCTGCGCTCGATCTGATGGGCAAGTTCAATCAGGACGCAGGGATCCGCGATATTCAGGCGGCAATTGATTATCTGCGCGGTAGCGAGGGCACCGCCAAGGTCGGCTGCGTTGGATACTGCCTTGGCGGGCGGCTCGCTTACATGACCGCCGCGCGCACCAATATCGACGCGAGCGTGGGCTATTACGGGGTCGGGATTGACGGGTTGCTGGATGAAAAGGAGGCGATTGCGAACCCGCTGCTGCTCCACATCCCCACCAATGACGGGTTTGTTCCACGTGAAACACAGGCCGCGATGCACGCCGGGCTGGACGATCACCCGCGCGTGACGCTGTTCGATTATGATGGCCTCGACCACGGATTCGCCACCGAACACGGCAAACGCCGCCACGAAGAGGCCGCGACCCTTGCTGACAACCGCACCGCAGCGTTCTTTGCAGAAGCTCTGGTATGAGCCGCGATAACCTCGCCCGTTGGCACGCCTATATCGACGCCGGGAGCGATCCTGACGCGCTGTTGGCGCTGCTGGCCGATGATGCGGTGTTCCACTCGCCGGTGGTGCATACCCCGCAGGTGGGTAAGCCCGTGGTGATGGCCTATCTCGTCGCGGCCAGCCACGTGCTGGGGAACGCAAGTTTCCGCTATGTCCGCGAGCTGGTCGACGGGAACGAAATGATGCTCGAATTCGTCACCGAGTTGAACGGTGTCACGGTCAACGGGGTCGATATCATCTGCTGGAACGCGGACGGGATGATAAGCGATTTCAAGGTGATGGTGCGCCCCTTGAAAGCGATTAACGCGGTGTGGGAGATGATGGCCGCCCAGCTTGCCGCGGCGAAGAGTTAGAGCTGGGCCCGCAGAAATGCGAGCCGGTCAGAAACACTGGCAAGCGGCAAATCTTCGACGACATACCCGTAATGTCGCCACGCAGCCGTAACCGCCCGGTCGCTCTCTGCCGCCTGATTCCAATCCTGCGTTCTTTCGGAATCCGGGCGATAAATCTCGCGCCAGGCCGGAGCCCTTAATACCGGGCCGTGATAGCGCACCATCCGGCAGACCCTATCAATGTCATCAGGCACCGCGAGGCCCGATACCTCCAGAAAGCCCACCACATCAGGAAAGCCCCGGTCGAATACCACCGGGGCCTGAACCTCCTGAAATCGCTCATATTCAGCAAGATGCGCGGCCAGCATCGCATCGGCAAAGCCGAGCGGGTCATTTGCCCGCAGCGCCATTCCGCCGGGTTGCTTGAGCAGTGCGCGGGCAACTTCAGGCGAAGTGGTTAAGCCCGCCCGCTCTGCTTCATGAAGCAATGCGGTTTTCCCCGCGCCCGGCCCGCCCGTCAAAACCACGTGCCGAACCATGGCCCGCCCCCGCCGCAGCGTTACTGGTTCATGGTGTCGAAGAAATCGTCGTTGGTCTTGGAATCCTTCATCTTGTCGAGCAGGAATTCCATCGCGTCGACAGTGCCCATCTGCATCAGGATGCGGCGCAGCACCCACATCTTGGACATCTTGTCCTTGTCCACCAGCAGTTCTTCCTTGCGGGTGCCGGATTTGCCCACATCCAGCGCCGGGAAGATGCGCTTGTCCGAAACCTTGCGGTCGAGCACGATTTCGCTGTTGCCGGTGCCCTTGAACTCTTCAAAGATCACTTCATCCATCCGGCTGCCGGTATCGATCAGCGCAGTGGCGATGATCGAGAGGCTGCCACCCTCCTCGATATTGCGTGCCGCGCCAAAGAACCGCTTGGGCCGTTGCAATGCGTTGGCATCCACGCCCCCGGTCAGCACCTTGCCCGATGATGGCACAACGGTGTTGTAAGCCCGGCCCAGGCGCGTGATCGAATCAAGCAGGATCACCACATCCTTCTTGTGTTCAACCAACCGCTTGGCCTTTTCGATCACCATTTCAGCCACCTGCACATGGCGATTGGCAGGTTCATCGAAGGTCGAGGAGATCACCTCACCCTTCACGCTGCGCTGCATGTCGGTGACTTCTTCGGGCCGCTCATCGACCAGCAGGACGATCAGGAACACTTCGGGGTGGTTATCGGTAATCGCCTTGGCGATGTTCTGCAGCAGCACGGTTTTACCGGTGCGCGGCGGAGCGACGATCAGCGCGCGCTGCCCCTTGCCCTGCGGCGCGACAATGTCGATCACCCGCGCGCTCTTGTCCTTGACCGTGGGGTCAAGGCTGTCGAGCGTCAGTTTCTGTTCGGGGTAAAGCGGGGTGAGATTGTCGAAATTGGTGCGCAGGCGCACCGCATCGGGATCGTCGAAATTGACCTTGGCAAGGCTGGTGAGCGCAAAATAACGTTCACCGTCGCGCGGCGCGCGGATTTCGCCTTCGACGGTATCACCCGTCCGCAGACCCCATTTGCGCACCTGATTGGGCGAGACGTAGATATCATCCGGCCCGGCGAGGTAATTCGCCTCGGGCGAGCGCAGGAAACCGAAACCGTCCTGCAGCACCTCGATCGTGCCGATGCCCATGATCTTGTCGTCATATTCCTCATCCTCGGCCAGTTCGCGCAGGATGCTGAACAGCAGATCCTGGCGGCGCATGGTCGAGGCGCCTTCGACGCCCAGTTCTTCAGCCATCTGAACCAGTTCGGCCGGGGTTTTACGCTTGAGGTCTTTGAGATGCATTGTGATTTTCCGAAAGCAGGAGTGGCCGGATGGTCAGTACCTCCGCAGGGCGAAGGCGTCTTGCTTGGTTGCCGGAAAGGCTGGCAAGACTGGGCTTGGAGAAAGCAGACCTGATGGAGCGGTAATGCCCCGATACCCGGTTGGGTGGTCACGAAATAGGGGCGGCGGCGCGCAAGGTCAATCGCCGATTGCGCGCCTGCGCCGATAAGCTCAGAACGGCTTGAGATATACCAGCATCGCGATCAGCACCAGCAGCAATCCGGGCACTTCACCGATCAGACGCAGGCGGGCTTCGGTCAGCGGGCGCTGCCCAAGCGCCATCATCTTGGTCTGCCCCACCAGCCAGCCGTGATAGCCAGTCAGCAGCAAGACCAACAGCAGCTTGGCGTGGAGCCACCCGAACGCGAAATGGCCGCCTGCATAGGCCATACTCAGTCCCAGCACCCAAACGATGATCAGGCTGGGGGTGAGGATGATTTTGCGCAGCTTGCCCATCCGCATCGCCCACTTGGCCTCCCCTTCGGAACCGGGCGCGTGATCGAGCATGTAGATGCACTGACGCGGCAGCATGAACAGCCCCGCCAGCCAGAACACCATGAAGATTACGTGTCCCGCCTTGAGGAACTGATAGATCGATTGCAGCAGGTCTTGCATGGTCAGCTCCTCGCCGCGCCTCTCAGGGCCGCAAGCAATTGTTCGACGTGGGCAATCGGGGTGAATTGCCCGATCCCGTGGCCAAGATTGAAGATATGCGGGCGATCCTCGAACGCGGCGATAATCGCGCGCACGCGTTCGGGTAGCGCCGGGCCGCCCGCCTCAAGCAGGAGCGGATCGAAATTGCCCTGCACCGGCATTCCGGCAGGCAGGCAGACATGCGCCCAGGCCGGATCGAGCGTTTCGTCCAAGCCCACCGCATCCACGCCGGTTTCGCGCGCATAGGCCGGCAATTTCGCGCCAGCGCCCTTGGGAAAACCGATCACCGGCGTATCAGGATGCGATTGCTTGAGCTGTGCGGTGATTGCGGCATTGGGCGCGATCACCCACTTTTCAAACTGATCGGGAGCAAGGCTACCTGCCCAACTATCGAACAGCTGCACCGCTTCGGCCCCAGCATCGATCTGGCCGCGCAGATAGGTGACTGACACTTCAACAATCGCATCGATGATCGCCTGCAGATGCGCCGGATCACGATAGGCGAGCAGCCGTGCGGCACCTTGATCCTTCGAACCTTCGCCAGCGATCATGTAGGTCGCCACGGTCCACGGACTGCCCGCAAAGCCAAGCATGGTAACCTCCGGCCCGATCATCGCGCGGGTGCGGCGCACGGTTTCATACACTGGATCGAACCGCTCAAACGCCGGAGTGAATGAGTCTAGCCCCGCTTCGAGCAGCGTCGGCGCCAAATGCGGCCCCTCGCCAGCGGCAAAAGTCAGCCCCTGCCCCATGGCGTGCGGCACGATCAGGATATCGGAAAACAGGATTGCACCATCAAACCCGAACCGCCGGATCGGCTGCGCGGTGATCTCTGCCGCCGCTTCGCTGTCGTAAACCAGTTCGAGAAACCCGCCCTTTTCAGCCCGAAGCTCCCGATATTCAGGCAGATAGCGGCCAGCCTGACGCATCAGCCAGACGGGGGCAACGTCCTGACGGACACCTTTGAGCGTTTCGAGCAATGGACCAGGCATAAGGTTCCTTTAAACAAAACAAATCAATTTATAAAAGGATTGATGGAGGTTGTTGGCCCTGTGGAAACCGGGAATTACCAGTCCTTTTGTGCTTACCCCCAGCAGGCATCAACCTAATCACCCCCTGCCGAATCCGCACAGATCGGACGTCAAGCAGCCTTTATCCCCACACTTGCCAGCCTGTCGACAAAACCTGCCAGATGTCGACAAATACCCCGAGAAAAAGCCTGTCAGCGGGCAGGAAAATTGCTCCCCCGCTTGTTAGCCTTGCCCTCCCGTGGTTTATGCGGCGTTCTGTCCACAGCCCCTGCCCCGCCTGAGAGCGCGAATCGCCATGAACCGACTCAATCTGCATCTGGTATCGGATTCAACCGGTGAAACGCTGGAAATGATTGCCAAGGCGGCGCTGGCACAGTTCGATGATCCGGCGGTCAACCGCCATTTCTGGCCGATGGTGCGCTCGCTCCAGCATCTTGACCGGATCGTCCCCGATCTTGCCGCGCATCCCGGATTGGTGCTGTTCACGCTGGTCAATCCCGAAACGCGCAAGCGGCTGGAGGAGCATTGCCGCCATCTTGGCCTGCCTGCGGTGCCGGTGCTCGATCAGGTGACCGCCGCGCTTGAAGCGCAGTTGGGACAGGAAGCCCATGGCCGTCCGGGCCGCCAGCACATGATGGATGAAACCTATTTCAAGCGGGTCGAGGCGATCCAATTCACCATCGCGCATGATGATGGCCTGGCGCATGAGGATTGGGAGCAAGCCGATATCCTGCTGGTGGGCGTTTCGCGTTCATCCAAGACCCCGACCAGCATCTATCTCGCCAATCGCGGCTACAAGGTCGCCAATATCCCGCTGGTGGTGGAAAGCCCGCCGCCCTCGGAACTCTACCGGCTGCGGCACCCCTTGGTGGTGGGCTTGACGACTTCGCCCGAACGGCTGGTGCAGATCCGCCGCAACCGGCTGTTATCGCTGAACGAAGCGACCGAGACGGCTTATGTTGATAATGACCGGGTAAAGGCCGAACTGCAATTTGCCCGGCGGATGTTCGGCGATAATGGCTGGCCGGTGATCGACGTTACCCGCCGCTCGATCGAGGAAACCGCCGCCGCGATCATCCGGCTGGCGCAGGAACGCGGACGTAAGCCTGCCAGCGAAGGTGGGGTGGGCCAACCGATATGAGCGATCCGCCACGATTGATCCTCGCCAGCAAATCCGCCTCGCGCCGGGCGATGCTCGATGCCGCCGGGGTGGCCTATACGGCGGTGCCTGCCGATATTGATGAACGAGCGGTTGAGGTGGGGCTTGCCGCTGCCGCGCCCGGCGAAGTGGCCGAGGCGCTGAGCGTCGCCAAGGCGGCGGCTGTCGCTGCGCTGCATCCGGGCGCGCTGGTGCTGGGGTCGGATTCGCTGGTGGTGGCTGGTGGCCGCCGGTTCGACAAGCCGGGTTCGGCGGACGAAGCGGCTGAACATCTGCGGTTCTTTTCGGGGCGGGTGATGGAATTGCACAGCGCGGCTGCTTTGGTGCGCGATGGGGGGTGCGAATGGAGCCATGTGAGCGTCGCGCGGCTGCATGTGCGCGCGCTGTCAGACGATTTCATCGCGCATTACCTCAGTCTGGAATGGCCCGCGATTCGCCACACCGTCGGCGCGTTTCGAATCGAAGGGCCGGGGGTGCAATTGTTCGACAGCATCGAGGGCGATCAGTTCACCGTGCTCGGAATGCCGCTGCTGCCGCTGCTGGGCGCGCTGCGCGAGGCGAGGGTGCTGCTGGCATGACCCGCGCATATGCAGAGGTGATCGGCGATCCGATTGCGCAGTCGAAATCGCCCGCGATCCACAATTTCTGGCTCGGCAAGCTGGGGATTGATGCTGAATACCGCGCCTGCCACGTGCGGGCAGACGAGTTGGCGGATTACCTCGCCGCGCGCCGCGAAGACCTTAACTGGCGCGGGTGCAATGTCACCATGCCGCACAAACAGACGGTGATGCCGCTGCTTTATAGTGTGGAGCCGCCTGCCGATGCGATTGGCGCGGTCAACACGATCTATCCCGCGTTCGACCGGCTGCTCGCGGGCACCAACACTGATGCGGCCGGGTTCCTCGAACCCCTCGCCGCTGATCTGGCGCAGACGCATTATTTCCGCATGGCGCGGATCATCGGCACCGGCGGCGCGGCGCGGGCGATTATCACTGCGCTGGCGGGCCACGGGTTCACGCTGGTGGTGGCCGGGCGCGATCCGGGCAAGGCGCGCGCGCTGCTCGATGAACTCGCGCCCAAAGGGGAGCATCACGCCATCGACATCGCTCACTTTGCCGACCCGACCGATTTCGCCTTTGACGACCGCGAGGCGTGCTGTGATCTGGTGATCAACGCCTCCTTGCTGGGAATGCAGGGACAACCCCCGCTCGCCTTCGACTGGAGCCATGCCCCGCCGGGCAGCATCGCCTATGACGTGGTCACCGCGCCGTGCGACACCGCCTTTCTGCAAGGCGCGCGGGCGAAGGGGCACCGCACCATTGACGGGCTGTCGATGCTGATCGGTCAAGCGGCGGCCGCGTTTGAACGCTTCTTCGGCGCACCGCCCCCGCGTGAACACGACGCGGAATTGCGCCGGATCCTTACCCAATGACGAAACCGAAAATCATCGGCCTTACCGGATCGATCGGGATGGGCAAATCGACCGTCGCCGCGATGTTTGCAGACGCAGGAATCCCCGTGTTTGACGCCGATGCCGAAGTGCGCGCGATGCAGGGGTGCGGCGGCGAACTTGTCCCCGCCATCGAAGCCGCCTTCCCCGGATTGACCGGGCCGGACGGGGTCGATCGTGACCGGCTTGGCCATCAGGTGTTTGCCGACAAGGATGCGCTCGCGCGATTGGAAGCCATCGTCCACCCGGCGGTGGCAGCGCGGCGGGCACAATTTCTTGAAACGCACCATGATAAACGCGCGGTAGTGTTCGACATCCCGCTATTGTTCGAACGCGGCGGGCATGAGGCAGTTGATCTGGTAGTTGTTGTCTCCGCGCCCGAAGCGGTGCAGCGCGCCCGCGTGCTCGCACGCCCCGGCATGACCAAGCAGAAATTCGATCACATTTTCAACCTGCAACTGCATGATACGCACAAGCGTACGCGCGCCGATCACGTAATCGATACCGGCACCACGCGTGAACAAACCCGCGCGCAGGTGATGGCGCTGATTGCGTCACTTTGATTGCAAGCACCCCTTGCAACCGGCGCGGCATGGGAGGATAGTGCCGCCAATGCGGGAAATCATTTTCGACACCGAAACCACCGGACTCGACCCCAAGACCGGGGATCGCATGGTGGAAATCGGCTGCATCGAAATGGTTGGCCGGGTCGAAACCGGCAGCACCTTTCACGCCTTCTTCAACCCTGATCGCGATATGCCGCCCGAGGCAGAGCGGGTTCACGGTCTCAGCGCCGCATTCCTCGCAACCAAGCCGCGCTTTGCCGAAGTCGCGGACGAATTGCTCGCCTTTCTGGGTGATGCGCCGCTGGTGGCGCATAATGCCGGGTTTGATTTCGGGTTCCTCAATAACGAGCTGGAAATCACTGGTCGCGCCCCGATCAGCCTTGAACGCATGATCGACACCGTGGCGATCGCACGTAAACGGCACCCGGGTGCCAAATTGTCACTCGATGCGCTGTGCACGCGTTACGGGATTGATCGCAGCCACCGGGTCAAACACGGCGCGCTGCTCGATGCCGAATTGCTCGCGCAGGTCTATGTCGAATTGAATGGCGGGCGTCAGATCGGGCTGGGGCTAACGGACAGCGCCGTTGCAGACGACCTGGCTCCATCCACTACCACCAACGCGCCCCTCAACGCGCCATGGCATCGCCCGACCAGCGACCGCCCTCGGCGCGAACCTCGCCCCCATGTTGCCAGCCCGGAGGAGCTGGAACGCCACCGCGCATTCATTGCCGGAATCGACAAGGCGATCTGGACGCGCTGAACGGCGCGCACGGGCCGTGATAGTTTACAGGATCCTCATCACAGACGGGAGGTCTACACGACCATGGATATTCGGATTTCAGGCCACCAGATGGAAACCGGCATCGCGTTGCAGGAACACGCGGCTGAACGGTTGGGCGCAATCGTCGAGAAATATTTCGACCGCGCGCTTTCCTCCCACGTCACCTTTGGCAAAGCCCCTGCTGGCGCCTTTACCTGCGATATCGTCACCCATGTGATGCAGGGCCTGATCCTGAAAGCACAAGGATCAGCGCCTGATGCGCATATCGCGCTGGATGATGCCGTGGCCAAGATCGATAAGCAGCTGCGCCGTTACAAGCGCCGCCTGACCGATCGCCACGAACAGACCAGCTATTCGCGCGCCGAAGATGACGCCGCCTATACCATCTTTGCGGTTGAGGAGGATGTCGAGGATGAGGTTACTGCTGATGCCCCGCTGGTGATTGCTGAAACCCGGGTCGACATCCCCACCGCCAGCGTTGCCGATGCGGTGATGATGATGGATTTGCGCCATACTCCCGCGCTGTTTTTCAAAAATGCTGGCACCGGACGGCATAATATGGTTTACCGCCGCGCCGATGGCTCGATCGGATGGGTTGAGCCGAAATAGCAGTGCGATACGCGCTTGCCGTAAGGGAAAAGGCGATTTTCCAACGGCGCAGCCGGCGGTAGCAGGAGCGCCTGCCCGGCGGCGGATATTCGCTACTTGCAGGCACTTTCAATCGGGATTCGCAACAACATGGACGTCAATCTGGCTCTCTCACCGCAAGCGATTGCGTTTGCTCGGCTTGATAGCAAGCCCAAGGTGCTTTCGAAGATCGCGCAGCTGCTCGCCGACGCTTACGGGCTTGATGTGGGCGAAGTGCTCGAAGGCCTCGAAGCGCGTGAGGCACTTGGCAGCACCGGCTTCGGGCGCGGGGTGGCGATCCCGCATTGCCGCAGCAAGGCTATCCGCCGCCCGTCACTGGCGCTGATCCGGCTGGAGGCACCGATCGATTACACTGCTGCCGATGCGCTTCCGGTTACACTGGTGTGCGGCCTTGTCTCGCCAGAGAATGCCGGGGCGACGCATCTGCACGCGCTGGCGGCGATTTCGCGGCTGACACGCGATGAAACGATGCTGCAGATGCTGGCCGACGCGCCCACGACCGAAGCGGTCTATGCGCTGTTGACCAACCAATTCCTGCGCGATGCCGCCTGATCCGATAGAACACGTGATGCCCGAACGTCCCGACCAACCTCTCGCGACCGGGCCGGAAACTGGGGCCCAGCAGCATTACCGGGCGCTTGAACGGCTTTATGCTTCGGCCCCGATCAACCGCAAGTTTGCTTCATCACTGCACATTCCGGGTGAGGGATTGTCGCAGTTGCGCTTTACCGTGACGCCTGAAGATTACCACGCGGCGGGGGCGGCGCACGGGACGATCTATTTCAAGATGCTCGATGATGCGGCGTTCTATGCCGCAAACACGCTGGCGACCGACCGGTTTTTGCTGACCACCAGCTTCAACCTCCACTTTACCAAGCCGGTGCGCGCCGGGACGGTGATCGCCGAAGGACGCTGGGTTACAGGCAAGCGGCGGGTGTTCGTGGCCGAAGCGCGGCTGGTCGATGAAGAGGGCGATGAAATCGGGCGCGGCACGGGCACCTTCATGCGTTCGCGCATGGCCTTGTCGAGCCTGCCCGGCTACGCGGCGGACGGGGCTGCCGGGGCCATGGAATGAGCGCCCGGCTGCCCGCCCATCTTGAGGCCAGTGCGATTATCCGGCTTGCCGAATCGCAAGGCGGCTATGCCACGGTGCTCGCCAAGGGTGAACGTGATGCCGGCACTATCCTGGTTGTAACCCTGTGTCGCGGCGCTGGGGCAGTGCTTTACGAAAGAATGCCGGGGCTGGACGATTCACGTTCTTTTGTTGCGACGAAACGAGAAAATGCTGAAAACAAGAGAGAATTTTCCGAATATCTCGATCGCAGGCGGCAACAAGATGACGATTTGTGGTTAATCGAGGTTAATATCGCTGATCCCGAACGCTTCATCGCGAATTTGCCCGATTAACTTGACCCCTGACCCTTTGAGCCTATTTGCCGCCGCACTTCCCAGCGCAGGCTGATGGGGCGGCATTTCGGCTGTCCGGTCAGCACGCAGACGGGGGGCGGCCGGCAGGCTTTTTCGAACCCACCACAATCAGCGATGATTGAAGCAAGGTTCCCGCCTGCGTCGGAGCGCGCTCACCGCCCAATTTGTAGTTTGCATGACTCGCAAGAGTGTTTCAATTATCGCGATTGCCGCTGTGGCGGTCGCAACCTCGATGTTTCCGAGCGGCAATGACGCCCTCGCACTGGCCCAGTCGGCCAATAATCAGTTCACACCAACCCCAATGGTTGACGCTGTCGAGTTGGTGCCAGACCAACCCATCACCTTTGTTTCGCAGGAAGTGGTCCAGCCACTGTCGGCCGCGCCTGCCCAGGCCGTGCTGACCGAAGCCGGTTCGCTCGCTGATCTGGTTGGTATGGTTGATGCTGACACCGCTTTGACCGAAGAAATGCGCTGCCTCGCCGGCGCGGTCTATTTCGAAGCGCGCGGCGAACCCCTCGCCGGGCAATTGGCGGTGGCGCAGGTGATCATCAACCGTTCCGAAGACAACCGCTTCCCGCGCAGCTATTGCGGCGTGGTGGCGCAGCCGGGGCAGTTTTCCTTCATGCGCGGCAGCCGGATGCCTGCGATCCGCACCGGAACCACGGCATGGTCACGCGCGGTGGCGATTGCCGAAATTGCTGACAAGGGCCTGTGGGAATCCGAAGCGGGCGACGCGGTGTTCTTCCACGCCAAATATGTCCGCCCCAGTTGGAGCCACCGCAAAACGCGGTTGGCGCAGATCGACACCCATATTTTCTATCGGTGAGATAGTAGGTTGCGGGGCTTAATCCCCCCGCAACTTTACCCAAACAGGCGCATGATCGCTGGCTTTTTCGCGGCCGCGGTGATCCCTGTCGACACCTGTGGCCTCCAACTGATCGGCGCATTCGGGTGACAGCAGGATGTGATCAATGCGGAAGCCATGGTCGCGTTGCCACGCGCCCGCCTGATAATCCCAATAGGTCCACACCCCGCCGCGCGGGTTCAGTGTGCGCACCGCATCGCACCAGCCATCGCCAAGCATCCGGGCATAGGCGGCGCGCGATTCGGGCTGCATCAGCGCATCGTCCTGCATCGCCTTGACCGACCACGTGTCACTGTCTTCCGGAATGACGTTGAAATCGCCCGTCACCACGGCGGGCACTTCTTCAGCCCAGATCGCGGCCATGCGCGCGCGCAGGGCTTCCATCCATGCCAGCTTGTAATCGAATTTCGGCCCTGGATGCGGATTGCCGTTGGGCAGGTAGAGGCAGGCGACACGCACCCCGCTGACATCGGCTTCTAGATAGCGCGCCTGTTCGCCTTCGCCGTCTTTGGGGCCATCAACCCCCAGCCCGCGCTGCACTTCGGTGAGGGTTAATCCCGCCTGCGCATCCACCAGAATCGCGACCCCGTTAAAGGCTTTCTGCCCGTGCCAGATCGCTGTGTAACCCAGCGCCTCGATCTCGGCGGCGGGGACGCCTTCGTCTTGCGATTTGATTTCCTGCAGGCACGCGACGCCGGGGCGCGTTTCGGCAAGCCATTCGGTAAGACGCGGCATCCGCGCCTTGATCCCGTTGATATTGTAGGTGGCGATTTTCATGCGCCCATCCCTATCCGTTCGCCCTGAGCTTGTCGAAGGGCTGTTCGTCTTCAGGGGAGCCGGGACAGAAGAACGGGCAGTGCTTCGACAAGCTCAGCACGAACGCAAAGCGCTCTAAATCCCGAAACTGGCCCCGCACCCGCATCCGGCGGCGGCCTGCGGATTTTCAACCTTGAACGCTGCACCGCCCAGCGATTCGACGAAATCGACCACACTGCCAGCGATCAGATCAAGGCTCATGGGGTCAACCACCAGTTGCACCCCGTCGGTCTCGCTCACACTATCATCGCTGTCGGGCGCGTCGGCGAGGTCGAACTTGTACTGAAAGCCCGAACACCCCCCGCCTTCCACCGATAGCCGCAGGATCGCCGGGCGCGATTGCTTGTCAGCGATCCACGCGATCCGCTTGGCGGCGGCGGGGGTGAGGGTTAGCGGATGTGCGGTCATGACAGTGATCTAAGGTGCGCAGGCGGGATCCTCAAGCCTTCACGCCGATTGAATATAGGTGCGCAGCGCCTCGGCTTCGTGTTGCACTTCGTCGATCTTGTACTTCACCAGGTCGCCGATCGAGATGAAGCCCACCAGCGCGCCGCCTTCGACCACCGGGAAATGCCGGAACCGGCGGCGGGTCATCATCGCCAGCGCATCGTCAATCCCGGTTGCAGGTTCGACCGTGATCGCAGGTGAGGTCATGATTTTTTCAACCGATAGGCCAAGGCACGCGTCGCCGTGTTCGGCGAGGCGGTAAATCACGTCGCGTTCGGACACGATGCCCGCCACCTTGCCATCGCGCAGCACTGGCAGCGCGCCGATCCGCCGGGTGGCAAGGATTTCGACTGCTTCGGCCACCAAGGTGGAAGCGTCGCAGGCAATAATGTCGGAAGATGTGCGTTGGGCAATGATTCTGGCGATAGTCATGGACCGATTCCCTCCCTCTCATCTGTGAAAGTGCCATGTTTGCCGCGAAAAGGCGAATCTGCGCAGGCCGGGCGTTGCACGACATGAACCGCCGGTTGCGTGCTTTCGCGTTGCATTGCGGCAAAGTGCGCGCCATGTCGCAAGCCATGACCCGCAAATCTCCGCTTGATGACCCTGTGAACGCCGCCCATGCTTGGGCGCGTTATCGCCAGATCATGAAGTGGCTGATGGCCGCCACCACGTTAACCGTGGGGATCGCGATAACCATTCTGTTTGCGTATAACGGAATGATTTCCGTGCATTTTTACATTGCTGTGGCGATGGGGATCAGCCTGACGATGCTGCTTGGCGGCGCATTGATGGGGCTGGTGTTCCTGTCCAACGGCACCGGGCATGACGAATCGGTCGATAATAAGCTGCCCTCGTCCGACGAATTCTGGTCGCCCAAGGATGATTAGGAAGGCGGCAGCAACCTGAACTCTTCCACCGGCACGCCGCCGACAAGATGTTCTTCGATGATCCGGTCGAGCGCTGCCGGGCTGCATGAATGATACCACACCCCGTCCGGCCACACGACCGCGACCGGGCCGGCGGCGCAGATTTGCAGGCAATCGGCCTTGCTGCGCTGCACCCCGCCGCCCGGCCCTCGCGCACTGTCCTCACCCCGCTTCGGGCCGACGAGGCCGCGTTCCTTCAGCCGCGTCTTGAGGAATTGCCAGCTTTCCTCGCCTGCCGCGCGCGAACAGCATTTCTGTTTGTCCGATAGTGCGCACAGCATGATGTGGCGGCTGATTGCGCTGCCCTTAGCCGGGTCGCCGTAATGCTTGGCCAGCGAGGTTTGGGCAGACAGCAGTTCCTTGCGGCTCATTCGTCCGCCTCAGGCTCCACCTGCAACCAGCGATTCAACCAGGCGAACACGGTATTGTGCCATTGCAGCGAGTTTTTGGGGCTCAGCACCCAGTGGTTTTCATCCGGGAACACCAGCAGTTGCGAAGGAATGCCGCGTTCCTGCAAGGCGGTGAAGCTTTGCAGCCCTTGGGTATAGGGGACGCGGAAATCCTGCTCGCCTGTCACCACCAGCATCGGGGTTTGCCACTTGTCGACATGGTTGGCCGGGTTCCACTTTTCGTAAACATCGCGCGCCTGTTCGTAAGAACCGCCGAAATCCCAGCGCGGAAACCACAATTCCTCGGTCGAATAGTAGAAGCTGCGATTGTCGAAAATCCCGTCATGCTGGATCAGGCAGTTGAACCGGTCGGGCCATTGCCCGGCGATCCAGTTGACCATGTATCCGCCGTAGCTCGCCCCCATTGCGCAGGCGCGGGTGCCATCGATCTGCGGGTCGAGCGCCAATGCGGCGGTGAGGCCTTTTTGCAAGTCCTCCAGCGGTTTGCCGCCCCAATCGCGGTTGATCGCATCGGTAAAGGCCTGCCCA
>JAHJSJ010000013.1 GCA_018830415.1 Alphaproteobacteria bacterium
GCGCTGATCGGATACGCGGGTGACGATGGCTGCCGCCGCAATCGACAGCAGCAGCGATGGCACCTGCGCAACCAGCGCATCGCCAACCGCCAGCGTGATATAGACCTCGCCCGCCTCGCCCGCCGACAGCCCGTGGCTGATCATCCCGACCGCGAACCCGCCGATGATGTTGACCCCAAGGATCAGCAGCGCCGCCACCGCATCGCCCTTGACGAATTTGGAGGCACCATCCATCGAACCGTAGAAATCGGCTTCGACGCTGACTTCACGGCGACGTTCGCGCGCTTCATCGGCGGTGACGAGGCCGGCGGCGATATCGGCATCGATCGCCATCTGCTTGCCCGGCAGCGCATCGAGCACGAAGCGGGCGGAAACTTCGGACACCCGTCCCGCGCCCTTGGTGATCACGATCATGTTGATGATCATCAGGATCGCGAACACGAACAGGCCGACCGCGAAATTGCCGCCGACCAGAAACGCGGCGAAGCTTTCGATCACCTCGCCCGCAGCCGCGCCGCCTTCGTGGCCATTGACCAGCACCACCCGGGTCGATGCGACGTTGAGCGCCAGCCGCAGCAGGGTCGCGAACAGCAGCACGCTGGGGAAGGACGAGAAATCGAGCGGGCGCTTGGCGTTGAGCGCCACCATCAGCACCGCAATCGAAATTGCGATATTGAGCACGAAGAAGATGTCGAGCAGCAGCGCCGGGATTGGCAGCACCATCAGCGCCAGCAGCGCGAAGATGCCGACCGGCAAAACCATCGCGGCAGGCATGGCGGCAAGGCGGGCCATCGGCCCGGTGGGGGTTGAGGCGAGCGCGCTCACAGTCCCCCCGCTCACAGTCCCCCCGTTCACAGGCCGAACGCCTTCAATGTGCCATAGGCGTGGCGCACCTGCGCGGGCGCGGCGGCCAGATCACCGCCGAAGGCCGTGCCCAACACCTGCGACATGGCAGCGCGCCGCGATGCGCGCGGCAGCGGGGGCAGCGATGCTTGTGTGAGGGGCGATGGCAGGCCGAGGCTGCGCGCACCATCATCAGCGATGATCGTGGGCGCGTGGGTGATGCTGCGGGCGGTGGGTAGATGATCGGCGCGGGCAAAGTGCGCCGCTTGCCCATCGCTGGCGCGGCTGAGCGCGCGGTTCAATTTGCCTTCGATCACGTCCATCACCTGTGCCAGACTGCGCGGCGCGCCATCGTTGTTGTAAAATATCGCGCGGTTGGCTGCGGCGGGCCGCGCGAACAGCGCGGGCGCGCTCTGGCCGGGATCCGCCTGCATTTCCGAAAGGAACCGCCCGGCCCCGTCTGCACCGAGGAAATGGGCAAGATAGAGCTCACCGTGGCTGGGCTGTCGGCCAAGGATCGGCATCAGATGCGCGCGGTTGTCCTCAGCCAGCCCCGCCGCCATCAGCGATGCAACCTGCGGATCATTGCGCAATGCCAGGATCGCTGACCGCCGCGCCGGATCGGCAACTTTGGCACCGTCCAAAGGCGTCAGCGTAATCTCGTTCGCCAATGCGCCCAAGCCAAACCGCTCACCGTGTTTCTTGACCGTGCCCAGCCAGGTGCTGTCGATGAACTGATAGAGGCCGGTCGCGCTTGACGTGGCGGCACGGGCATCGGGGTCAAGCGAGGATTCAACCTCGGCCTGCGCAAGCAGGTAGTTGAAATCAACGCTGGTGGCTCTTGCCGCATTGGCAATCGCGGTTTCGACCGGGGTTTCGGGCTGCGGGCCTTCGATCGGGCGCGCGGCGGGAACCACGCGGCCATCGCGTGCGGCCTGATGGGCGCGCGCGGCGGTTTCGAACCCGACACGGATTGATCCTGCCGGAAGGCTAATGGATGAAGACGACTGGCTCACGCACCCTCTGCCCGATCGGTAGCGCCGCAGGGTGCGACGCTTTCAGGCAGAGCATTTGCAAAGGCCGTGCCAGAATGCGGCGGCACGCCTTAGGTAAGAATCCTCAGGCGCGGGCGGGCGTGTAGGTTACGCGGTTCATCCCGCGCTGGCCCCCCAATGCTTCAATCCGCGCCGCGACGTTGGCGGCCAGCAGGTTGCGCACCCGGCGGTTGACGTCGTTCAGTTGGTGCGCCGTTTCGGCCAGGCTGCGGGTCTCGCTGTCGAGCGCCTGCGCGCCGATTGCGGCAATCGCATCGCACAGGCCTTCCTTGTCACGTGCTGCACAGATCAGGTCATCGGCATCGAGCGCGGCAAGCGCTTGCCGTTCGCGTTCGAGCACGGCAATCATCTGCCGCAGGCTGGCGGCCAGCGCGCCGTTATCGGCTGGGGCCGCGCGGGTCATGGCTTCAGCCATCGGATCAGGTCCGATCCGGCAGCGACAGGCTGACCTGCGCGGCGATCATCGCGTCGGCGATCTTGGCTGGCACCAGCGGATATGATCCATCGCGCAGCGCATTGCGGATTTCCTGCACCCGCTCGGCATCGACCGGCGGGGTGGCCGCATCAGCTGCGGCGCTGACTTCAACGCTGATCCCGGCGGCCGGGGCCTTGCTCGGGGTGGCGGCGGGCGCGCTCGCTTCGATCTGCGCGTGATCGCCCGTCGCCAAGGCACGGACTGGATTGATGCCGGGCAATTTGCTCAGTTCGACAGAGGGCATGACAGATGTCCTTCGTGGGTTCCTGTTAGCCAGAACGGCGCGACGGGAATGAGTTTAAGGGGGCGTTAAAGCGTGCCTCAGTTGGCCGGGATAACGGCAAGGCCGGGGCGCTCGATCCTCGCGCGCAGGGGTTCCGCCTTGCGCGCGGTGCGCACGAAGATCCAATCGCCCACCGCGCCGCCTTCGATCGCCTCGCCCGATTGCTGCACTGAAAACCCGCGCCCGCGCACCATGATGGTCAGCGCATCGCCGCGCTTGATGGCCGGCGGGGCAGGCTTGTCAGCCGCGCCGGGTGCGGCGTTGACAGCGACAAAGATCCGCCAGTTGTTCGGTCCGGCGCATTCGACCCGCACCGCGCTGCGTGCCGGGCTGTGCCAGTCAACCGTGAGCGGTGCGGCACAGGCCGCAAGCTGCAAGCGCCGGTCGGCCGCCATGCGCGGCCCGCCGGGCTGGCCGATTTCCGCCCCGGTAAAGGCGATCACCGCGCGATCAATCGCCGCAGGATCGGTCAGACCGCTGGCCTGCGCTGGCGGATCGCACAGCGGCAGCAGGATCGGCAGGACAAGCGGGCTGAACCGCCAGCTGCCAAGCCAGGAAAATTCAGGCCGGGGAAAGGTCGTGTCCACGCGGGTTCTCCTTGTCATACGCACGAGTGATACCGGTTGATGCCCGGTCGGTTGCAGAGCCACATCGAATGCAAAGGCCATGCCAAGCCCGCACTGAGCCGTTCAAGTCCGTGGGCAAGGCCAGGCTTACGCATTCATCCGCAGTGATCAGGCGGCCCAAATTAAGCCTGACGCGATAGGTTGAGCGGCAATGCAAACTGCTGTGATTGCGACCGATAATATGCCTTTTCCCGCTCGATTTCGATCCCGACCTGCCCGCGCTTTCACCGCGCAAGCCGCCGCGCAGGCGGTTTCTGCGCCAGGCACGCGCGCCGAAGAAGCCCGCCGCGTGCTGCTGGAACGGATCACCGATTTCATCACCCGGCACGATCTGGAAGCAACCGCGCCCAACCTTGCCACCATCTGCGGCGGATTGTCCGGATCGCACCCTGAACTGGCACAGGCCTTTGCCGCGCGCGAAATCGCGGGCGAGCCAATCGACCAGCGCTGGCTGGATACGCTGGCGCGGCTCAATCCCGATGGCGGCACCCGCATTGCCGAGCTTGAAACGCTGATGGACAAGCTTGAATATGGGTTGATGCGGTTCGCGCAGGCTGCGCGTTCGGCGCAGACAGAAACCAGCGATCATCGCGATGCATTGGGCGAACAGATCGAAGCGATGGCATCACCCAGCGACATTGCGCAGGTGCTTGATCTGTCACGCGCAATGCTGGCGCGGGTCGAACAGGTTGAGGCCGCGATGGCGCGCAGTCAGGCGGAAACCGAACAACTGCGCGAAAACCTCGCCAAGGCGCGGATGGAGGCGGATGTCGATCACCTGACCCATCTGCCCAACCGCCGGGCGTTTGAACGGCGCTTGGTCTCGGCCGCGACCGAAGCGCGTGCCAAGGGCGAACCGCTGAGCCTTGCGTTTTGCGACCTCGATCATTTCAAGGCGATCAACGACCGTCATGGTCACGAGGCTGGCGATCGGGTGCTGTGCACAATGGCATCGGGCCTGATCGAATATGCTGGTGACAACTTTTTTGTCGCGCGCCACGGCGGCGAGGAGTTTGTGCTGCTGTTCTATGGCCTGAATAAAGAAGCAGCTCGGCAGCGGCTTGATGCGCTGCGCGCTGCGCAGGCTGCGCGCCAACTGCTCAACCGCGAAACGGGCAAACCGTTCGGGCGGATCACCTTTTCCGCCGGAGTCGCCGAAGTGACCGAGGATGCCGACAATCGCAGCGCGCTCGCCCGCGCTGACGCCGCATTATATCGCGCCAAGCAGGAAGGGCGCAATCGGGTGGTGGTGGGCTAGGGTCAGGATGACAATTCCCCCGCATCCGGCGCCTGGGCAACGATTTCATCATAGGCGAGGCTGGCGTATAGTTCCCCGCGCGTGCCCGATGTAATGATGGTGCGCACCGCCACGCCGCTCGCCTGCGCGTCTTCGGCCAACGCGGAAGCTGCATCCCACGCTGCCGCTTCGTCGCCGGGAAGGTAGCGGGCAAACACTGTCAGCGTTGCACGCGGATCGCGCGGCTGGGCGGCGAGCCATTCGGTCAGGCTCGGCCCGCCAGCAACCGGCCGGAACAGCGCCTGTGCAGCGGCGATTTCGGGCTTGTAGAGGTGGCGCAGATCCTTTTCGCGCGCATCACGATCAGCAAGCCTGCGTTCGGCCTCGGCTTCGGCGGCAGGCAGTGCCGACAGCGTCAGCAGAAACAGGATCAGCGCCAGATCGGCCAGGATCAGCTGCCAGCCCGGGCCAGAGCGGTTAAATTCTGCCTCACGGATCATGCCACACCTCGCAACTGCGCGCGCCGGACTTGCGCCAGGGTGGCGGCTTTCGCGATCTGATCGATGAACCATTCAGCCAGCGCCTCTCGCGCGCTTTCGTTGCGCGCGGCGCGCCGGGTGATCGCGGTTGCCAGCGGAAAGCACAGCAAATGCGCCAGCAGCGCGCCATACAGCGTCGACAGCACGGCAGTGGAAATCGCCTGCATCGTCAGCCGGACGGTATCACCCCCGATTATCGGGGCTAGCTGGGTGAAGGCATAAAGCGTCCCGATCAATCCGAACACAGGCGCCAGTTCGCCGGCCCAGGCGAACACCTGTGCCGCGTTGGTTTGCTGCGCCGCGTCAATTGCGCGCTGAGTCCGCCGCGCGGTGCGCAGCGATTCAAGGGTGCCGTGGCGCAGATAGGCGTCAAGCATCAGCCCAAGGCTGCGATCAGGCGGAAGCGCCGGATTGGCGCGGTGCGAACCATCGCGCTGGATTTCAGCGAGTGCGAGTGCGAGCGCCCTGCGGTTGGTTTCGGGATTGAACCCGCGCCGCAGCAAACCGCCCGCCTGCCGCAGCGCCGCACCAAAATCGCGCCAGCCGCAGCGTGCCGTGCAAGCGAGCGCGGTGCCCGTTACAACAACGCCCAGCGCCCCTGGGTCGAACAGAGACATGATTGTGTTCGGCATGAGGGGCCCTTTGCTCGCGGTCATTCACAGGACGGCGCGCAGCAGCGCGGATTAAGCCCGCGGCGGCAGCGGCTTGCCCACCGGGAACCGGCAGGGGCGGCAA
>JAHJSJ010000181.1 GCA_018830415.1 Alphaproteobacteria bacterium
ATCATCATTCGCCTCCCCGTGGTTGGCCGGATCGAAGCCTATGTGATGTGGACGCGTGATGACCGCGCGGGACTGCAATTTGAACGGATCATCCGGCTCGATGATTTCGTTGCGATCATCGATCAGTTGCAGCCCAACCCGCGCCTGCGCCGTTCGCGCTGACCCGCGCGATAGGTCAGCCTCGCCGCTGACAAATTTCATCTGCTTGGCAGCCGCATGTTCGCCTGCCATGGCGCAGATATGACCGAACCAACCTCACCGCTGCAGATCGGCGATTACCGGCGCTATTGGCTCGCCCGCTTCTTCGCGGTGTTTGCTACCATGTCGATGGTCGTGTTGCTCGGTTATCAACTCTATGAGACTGCGCGCGCCGACTACGGGATGAGCGTGGCTGAGGCTTCGTTCCAGCTTGGGCTGCTAGGCCTCGCGCAGTTCATTCCGCTGTTCTTGCTGACCCCGGTAGCGGGATTGGCGGCTGATCGGTTTGATCGCCGCCATGTTGCCGCTTTTGCCAACGGGATCGACGGTTGCGTTGCAGTGCTGCTGGCGGTGATGACCTGGCAGGATGCGCTCAACATCCCGATCCTGTTCGCACTTGCTGCGGCGCATGGCACGGCGCGGGTGTTCGTCGGCCCTTCGATGAGCGCGATTGCGCCGAATATCGTCCCCTCTGCGATGCTCCCGCGCGCGATCGCGCTGTCATCAATCGCATGGCAAACCGCCAGCGTCGCCGGGCCTGCGGTGGGCGGTTTGATCTTCGCCCGCGCCGAATGGCTGCCTCACGCGCTGTCTGCTGCAATGCTGATGGCGGCGATGGTGTTGATCCTGACTGTCCGCCCGGTTCGCGCCACGCACGAAGGCCCGCCGTTAAAGCCGTTGCGGCAGATCATCGAAGGGCTGGTTTATGTGTGGCGCGAACGGTTTTTGCTGGGCTGCATCACGCTTGATCTGTTCGCAGTGCTGCTGGCTGGCGCAACCGCGCTGTTGCCGGTGTTCGCGCGCGACATCCTGTTTGTCGGGCCGGAAGGTTTAGGCCTGATGCGCGCTGCCCCTGCATTGGGCGCGGCGAGCGTTGCGCTGTGGCTGTCGTTCCGGCCATTGGAGCGCGAAGTGGGCATCAAGATGCTGTGGGCGGTAGCCGCGTTCGGCGCGGCCACTATTGCCTTTGCCTTTTCCCGCAACTTCATCCTGTCGCTGGCAATCCTTGCGGTGATGGGAGCGGTCGACATGGTGTCGGTGTTCATCCGGTCTTCGCTGGTGCAATTGTTCACACCCGATGACCGGCGCGGGCGGGTTTCGGCGATTTCGGGTCTTGCGATCTCTGCCTCCAATGAATTGGGCGAGATGCAATCGGGCGTCGCCGCCGCGATCCTCGGCGCGACCGGAGCGGTTGTATTCGGCGGCGCAGGTGCGATACTCGTGACATTGGTATGGGCGTGGTATTTCCCAGAACTGCGCCGCGCGCGGAGTTTTGAACCTGCTGCGCTCAAGAGAGAGGTAACGACATGAAGGCTGACAGCATCCTTGCGACCATTGGCGCGACCCCGCATATCCGCATGGCGCGGCTGTTCCCCGATCACGAAGTGTGGATAAAATCCGAAAGGTCGAACCCCGGCGGTTCTATCAAGGATCGCATCGCGCTGGCGATGGTTGAAGATGCCGAAGCACGCGGCGCGCTGCGGCCCGGCGGCACGATTGTCGAACCGACCAGCGGCAACACCGGTATCGGCCTTGCAATGGTGGCCGCGGTCAAGGGTTACAGGCTGGTACTGGTAATGCCAGAATCGATGTCGATCGAACGGCGGCGATTGATGCTCGCCTATGGCGCTAGTTTTGATCTCACCCCGCGTGAAAAGGGCATGAAGGGCGCGATTGAGCGGGCGCAGGAACTGGTCGATCAGACCCCCGGCGCATGGATGCCAAGCCAGTTCGACAATAGCGCCAACCCCGCAATCCACGCCAGCACCACAGCGCGCGAAATCCTCGCTGATTTCGCCGATGCACCGATTGATGTGATGATTACCGGCGTTGGTACCGGTGGACACCTGACAGGCTGCGCTGAGGAGCTGAAAAAGCACTGGGCCGGGTTTAAGGCTTACGGGGTTGAGCCTGAGCTGTCTCCGGTCATCAACGGCGGGCAACCCGGCCCGCACCCGATCCAGGGCATTGGTGCAGGCTTTATACCGGGCAACCTGCATACCGCCGCGATTGACGGGGCGATCCAGGTCGGCGCTGAAGAGGCAAAGGAAATGGCCCGCCGTGCGGCTCGCGAAGAAGGGATGCTGGTAGGGATTTCATCAGGCGCGACGCTGGCGGCGATTGCGAAGAAGCTGGGTGAGCTGCCTGCGGGTGCCCGCGTGCTAGGCTTCAACTATGATACCGGAGAGCGGTATCTCTCGGTGCCCGATTTCCTGCCGGTTGAATAAGAATCCTTAATCGAGTCGCGCTATCCCGGCAGACGACCTGCCGGGCATTACTCCAGCGGCTCGGGAGGCATCAGATGAAATTCGTTCTGCTGGAATCGCGCGGCGGCAATTATCTTGTTGTGGCGCAAAACATCGCGTGGCTGCGCACAGGCGAAAACGGCCAGACCAATGTCGGGATGGTGGGCGGCAGCCCCTTGTTGGTGACAGGCACGATTGAAGAAGTCGCCGCCAAAATCGAAGTGGCCTGATCAGTCGCCGGGGCGCACCTGCGTCTGCGCCAGAATAATGCCTAGGCCGACAGAAAGCCCGGCGATGAACCGTTCGCGCCCGGTTTCAAGATATTCGTCAACGCTATGCGTCCGCCCGCCGCCAGCACCCGTCCCGATCGTCAGCGCGGGGATGCCAAGGCTCATCGGAATATTGGCATCAGTGGACGAGGCATCGAGGCGGGGGGTAAACCCGGCCGCCTGTGAGGCAGCGATGGCATCGCGCACCAATGGGTGATCGACAGCGGTCGATCCCGCAGGTCGATCACCAATCAACCGGGGGTCCAGGGTAACGCCCCCGGCAATGGTGGAACGCGCGGCATTTTCACCCGCTACTGCCGCTTCGACCGCGGCCAGCATTGCCTGTTCAAGCTGAGCCAGTGCCGCCGGATCGCTCGACCGCATGTCGATTTCAAGCAGGATTTCATCGGGGATCGTATTGACTGACGTACCGCCGCTGACCACGCTCGCCGCGTAGGTCGTCTTGGGGTCGGATGGCACGTCGATCGCGTAAAGTCCGCTGACGGTTTCGGCCATCGCGGCCATCGGGTTGACGATTCCGAACGCGCCATAGCTGTGCCCGCCCGGCCCTTTGAAAGCCAAGCGGTAGCGGCGTGAGCCCACCGCAGCGTTGACCACACGTCCGGCATCGGCATTGTCGATCGACAGGAATCCGGCGATGCGGCTTGCATATTCGCCCTTTGTAAACAGATAGCGCACGCCGCGAAGGTCGCCCGGCCCTTCTTCGCCCACGGTGGCCACGAACAGGATGGGATGGCGCGTCACGACACCCTCTGCCTCCAGCAAACGCACCCATGCGAGGATCGAGGCAAGGCCAAGGCTGTCGTCACCAATGCCTGGAGCCATCAAGCGGTCGCCGTCGCGCGTCACCTTGATCGGGGTGCCTTCGGGAAAGACCGTGTCGAGATGGGCAGAGACAACGAACACCGGGCCATCTGCGGTTCCGGGCCGCAGCGCCAGCACATTGCCTTCGGCATCAATCGTCACATCGGCCAGCCCGGCATCGCGCAGCATTGCGGCGAACAATTCCGCACGTACTTGCTCCTTGAACGGCGGAGCGGGGGTTTCGGTGATGCGGATCAGGTCTGCAATCACCTGATCATACTGGCTATCCAGATGGAAGTGCAGTGGTGCCGGCAATTGCACGTTCGGTGCAACCTCGGCGGTTGCCGACCCTGCCGACAGCACTATTGCTAGCGCCAGAACCGCCGCCTGCGTCATCAACCGCTTCATCATGGTTGCTCATCCCTGTTTGCCCGCGCAGCGATACGCTGCGCCGCAGCCTTGGCCATACCAGCATTGCTGTGGCCGATGTCGCGCACGGTTTCCAGACTCCAGCCCAGCGTCGTCCCCATTGCTACCGCCGTTTGCTGCGCTTGCGCAAAGAACGTCTGCCCACGTGCATAGCGGTGCGGGCCTTGACGGTTGGCCTGCGGCGTCTTGCGCAGGTCTGTATCTTCAGGATCGGTATCGGCAGTGCCTAGCAGCACAGTAAGCGGCTTTCCCAGCGCGGCCTTCAAGGAAGCCTCGTCAATCGGAGTTGCCGCAAGGCCATAGGGGAACGCGGTGCCGAAATCGGGCATGGTGTACCAGCCGGAATTGGCTGCAATGGCCTGTTCGATTCGTGCATCGGGCATGAACAGGACATAGCGATGGACGAATTGCGCGCCGGCTGAATGGCCATAAATCGTATAACGCGGCGCCTGCGTTCCGAACCGCAGCCTCACATCATCGAACAGCGGCTCGATTGCGGAAAATGACCACAATGCGCGTGGCCGCGGCGAGCCATCCGTATTGGCAAAATAACCGGTATTATACCCGCGTGAACCGGGAAAATCGGCACGGGAAAACTCGGGCACCACCGCGATAAATCCGTGCTGACGGGCTAGCGCGGCCCATTCATCGCGGTAGCGATCGGCATCGCGGTTCACGCCGTGCATCACGAACACCACTGGCGTATCGGCCGCGACCCGGTCTGGCAGCTGGTACCACACCGGCACTGCCGGGCCTTCCCAGCCAGAAAAAACATAGCGCCCGCTTGTTTGAGTATTGGCGGATTCAACCTGCGCTGCGAACGTTGGCCGTGGCCCAGACAAGGCCAGCGTCACCACTGCCAATGCCTGCAATAAAAGCCGAATGGTCAACGCTCGCTCCTAACCTCAGCAAGATAAAGTCCCGATCCCGTGCACAAGCGTGCCTAGGCTACCGTGGTAAATGCCTCTGCCGTCAGCTTCATCATGTTGTCGCTGCCCGCTTCCAGCTTACGCCGCAGCGCGCCCGCATCGGGCAGAAAGCGTTCGGCGTAGTAGCCCGCCGACACAAGCTTGGCCTCGTAAAACGCATGGTCTGACGGTTTATCGGCGAGCTTGGCCAGCGCCACCTTGGCCATCTTCAACCAGAAGAAGCCGAGAGTCACGATCCCCATGATGTGCATATAGTGATGCGCGCCCGCGCCAAGGTGGTTGGGGTTGGCCATCGC
>JAHJSJ010000182.1 GCA_018830415.1 Alphaproteobacteria bacterium
GCTCGCGGTTTCCAGATCGGCCCGATCGCGCGCCAGGGGAAGCAGTTCATCGCGCGCGCGCTGCCATTGGCGCAGCGCGCTGTGCCATGCTGCCAGATCGGCTTCGAACTGCGCGGTAATCGCCCGCAGGCTGTCCTGATGCTCGGCGGCGGCGGCCATTGCCTGCGCTTCGGCGGCGGCGATGCGCGGCTTTTGCCGTTTGCTGGTGAACAGCGGCAGAGTGACCGAACCGATCACCGAAACCGCATTGCCAAAATCGGGATCGCGCCGTCCGAAGGTGGCATTGACCCCGAAATCGGGCCGCAGGTCTGCCCGCGCCAGATCGCTTGCGGCATCGGCCCGCGCGGCGACCGCTTGGGTCAGCTGAATTTCCGGAATGCTGGCAAGGTTGGCACGCAGCCGGGCGTGATCGGCATCTGCGGGCGGGGCCGCGCCCGAAGCAACCGGATCAGTATCCGGCAGGAACCGCGCCAGCTGCGCCCGCGCGCTGGCCAAATCGGCCTCGATCCGGGTGCGGGCGTCATCAATATCGAGCAGCGCGCGGCGAATTTCGAGGCTTTCGGCAGGGCGCGCCGATCCGGCCGCAACCGCGCTGCGTGCCACCGGCACCAATGCGCGCAAATCGTCTTGCGCCGCCTGAGCCAGCGCCAGCCGCGCTTGCGCGTAATAAAGCCCGATCCATGCCTGACCGGTGGCCACGGCCACATCGCGCCGTGCCATGGTGAACATCGCCTGCGACACCAGCGTGTCCGATAGCGCCAGCCCTTCGCGCGCATTGCGCTTGGCCAGATTGGGGATCGCCTGCTCCACGCCAAGCTGGATCTGGGTGGGCAGCTGGCGATCGGGGTTGAAGGCAACCGCGCCGGTCACTGGTAGATTGGTGATCCCGCCGCGCAGCACCGGATCGGGCAGTTCATCGGCAGGCCCGACGGCCTCACGCGCGGCCTGGGCCTGCAAGGCGCGGGCCACAAGCAGGGGTTGTTCGACCTGCGCGCGCCGTAGCGCCTCGGCATAACCGATCGGCTGCGCGTGGGCGGCTGACGCTGCCGCCAAAGCGGCCGGCACCAGCCAGCAAATTTTCCAGTTCATCTCTTCGCCTCGCGTTGTCCCCGCGGGAGGGGGGCTGCGAATATCACGGCTGGCGGCCTTCAATGGGCCAATCCGCACCTGCGTAAACAGCATCAGGCAAAGGGCCGCAGCCCCGCCGACAAATGCTAGATTGCGAGGCCGGGTTGGGGAGGCGGGAATTCCGGCGGGATCGGCGCGCCGTAAAGGCTGCTGGCGATCAGCGCCGCGTAGATGGCGGGGGTGATCGGCGCGGGAGTGGAGACCGGCTGGGCTGGCCCGGTCATTGCCAAGGGGGCGACACAGCCCACCATGCCAAGGCAGCCCAAGGCCATATCTGCACAGCAGTTTGGTGTATCAGACGGGTCCATCGCGTCAGATGGGCTGGCTGCGTGGGCCATCATCTCGGCGCAATTGGCACCGGCCACCATCACGCTTTGCGAAGGGGCAGCAGCATAGGCAGTGCTCTGCACAAACAGGCTGACAATGCAGCATATCAACGCAAAAGCTTTCAACCGGGCCATAACCGCAAGGATAGGTGAACGCTCGGCCGATTGCAACAAGCGGCCAGTCCGGCGCCAGCGCATCAAAGGATCAAAGCCCCAGAGCCCCAGAGCCCCAGATTAGATCGCGTTCATCCGGCGACCACTGCTTCGCGCCGAAACTTCGGAAACTCGGCATAGGTCAGACCGCGCCAGAGCCATTCGAGCGGGCCCATCTGAAAATGACGAAGCCACAACGGGCTGATGATCAGCTGCGCCGCCCAGATCGCGAACACGACATAATAGAGCTGGTGCCGTTCAAGCTGTCCGAACAGGCCCAGACCCACGAACAGGATCGCGCAGACCAGCGAATGGGTCAGGTAATTGGTGAACGCCATCCGCCCGACGCAGGCCAGCGCGTGCTGAAACAGGGGAAACACGCCCGATCGCACGATCAGCAAAAGCAGGCCGAGGTGCCCCGCAGTGGTCGCTATCCGCCCAAGGTCATAGGTGATCTGGGACTGGCTCATGGCGAGAAGGCTGAACCCGTTATCGATGACCCAGCGTGTTTCGAACAGGTTGACAGTCAGCCCGACGCCATAACCGCACACGATCAACGCAAGGTAGAAACGGAGCGAACGCGCGAGCGTGAAAACGCCCATTTTATACAGTGCCATACCGATCAGCATCATGCTGAAAACATCGAAGAACCAGCGGTAAAAATACCAGCTCTCTGCATGGGCCGTCTCTTGCGCGACCTGCGCAAAGGCGCTCCAGTAACTGGCGGTTCTTTTTTCGACATAATCCTGTTGGGCTTCGGGTGACGGGCTGTATTCTTCCAGCGCTGACGCCCATTCACCGGCCCATGCTTTCTGATCGGCAGTCAGCTTTGCCCCTTCGGTTTGCGATGCCTCATAGGCGGCATGATTGCGCATCAAGTCCGAGGTATCCTTGGCGTTCCAGAGCGCGTTCGCCATCAGGCCCGCGACACCGATGATAATTAGCCACTTCGCGCTCAATTTGCGGAACGGAAAGACCAGCAGCGCGGTCAGCCCATAGAAATACAAGATATCACCGCTCCATAGCAGGAAGAAGCCATTGATCATGCCGAACGCGATCAACCAGAGGTTGCGGCGCGCATAGATATCGGCGACGTCAGTGCGGCCTTTTGCCTCCAGCCGGGACGTGAACAGGATGATCCCTGCTCCGAACAGCATCGAGAACAACCCTCTTTGGGTTCCTTCGAAACCGATCTGGATGATCACCCAGGACAGCAGGTTGAGCCCCTCGGCACCGCCGGCATTCGTGGGATTGCCGTAGGCGTGGGGCAGACCGAAGCCGGTAATGTTCATCAGCAGAATGCCGAAAAGCGCTGCTCCCCTGACGAAGTCGAGCGCAACGATCCGGTCGGTCGCTGGCCCCGTTCGCGGCGTGTCGGGTGTCACTTCGGCGGAGCCGATCATGGGCGATCGAATGGCTGCACTCGTCATGGAATTACCCCCCTACTTGTCCAAACTTGCCGGTTGATACCGTTTCGATGCGCGGCGCTCCCCATCAGAACACCGAATATCCGCCATCGACCGGCAAGGTGATGCCGGTGACGAAATTGGCTGCCGGGCTGGCCAGAAACACCGCTGCGCCCGCGCATTCTTGCGGTTCACCCCAGCGCCCCGCCGGAGTGCGCGCGATAAGCATCGCGTTGAAATCGCTCCAATCGGGATCAGCGCGCGCGATCTGCGTCATCTCGGTCGCGATCCAGCCCGGTGCGATGGCGTTGACCTGGATGCCGTGCGGCGCGAGTTCGATCGCCATGGATTTGGTCAGTTGCACAACCGCGCCTTTGGCAGCGGCATAGGACGGCACGGCGGCCGCGCCGAAGTTCGAATACATGCTGGCAAGGTTGATGATCTTGCCGCGCCCGCGCTGCTGCATCGATAATGCCGCCGCCTGCGACAGTAGCAAGGTCGCCGTCAGATGCGTGGCGATTGCATTGTCCCAGCCTTGTTCCGACTGATGCAGTACCCCGCCGCTGACATCAGTGTTGCCGGCGTTATTGACGAGGATGTCGATTGGGCCGAGCGCGCGCTCCACGCTGGCAATCGCGGGAGCGAGCGCGGCGCGATCGGTCACATCAAGGATATCGGCATGGGTGCGTCGGCCGATCCGTTCCAGCTCGGCCTCAACCTCGGCATTGCGATCGGCGTTGCGTGCCAGAATCGCGACGGCTGCGCCTGCCTGGGCAAGACCAATGGCTATCGCGCGCCCGATCCCCCGGTTGCCGCCTGTGACGAGCGCGACTTTGCCCGACAGGTCAAAGTTGCAACTCGAAGGGCGGCCCTGTGTCACGCAGACAGCGCCTCAAGCCGCCCGCGGATGGGAGAAACTGGCGCGGCAAGGTCGATCGCCAGCAACTCCGCCTCGCTCGCCCCGCTGCGCAACCGGGCGAGCCAATCGGCCGGATCATATTCGGTTCCGACCGGATTGGCGCCGATTCTGTCGCTCTGGAAATAATCGCGGCATTCGCCCTTGCTGGCGAAGCAATCGACGCTGAACTCCATCTGGTTGCCATCGGGATCGGCGTAGTAGAGCGAAGCGCTCATCCCGTGATTGACGCACCAATAGGGCTCGATCCCCTTGGCTTTCAGGTCTTCCCAGGTTTCCAGCAATACCGTTAGCGAGGGCACCTCGTAGGCGACATGATCCACCCCGACCGGGGCCTGCGCAGCATCGCCGCCATCAGGGGCAATCACCCCAAGATCGGCAAAGGCCAACCGGTGATGTTCATCATCAAAGGTAAGAAAGGCGAGCGCGGGGTTGCGATAGACGACTTCCGCCCCGAACACGGCCCGATACCAGCGCAGCATCGCCTCAAGCTGGCGCGTGCGATAGACGACATGGGCAAGTTTGGGTGACGGCATTGCCATGATAGTATTCCCTTGGGGGAACATATCTGGACGAAGTCCGGTGGGCGGGGTGGTCGCATCCCCACCCACCGGAGCTCAAGCCGCGCTTCCCCCCGTCAGCGCGGCTTGTATTCTTGCGGCAGCATCGCACCAACGACCGTGCGATACTCGGCCCGGTTGCGGCTGGCCTCTGCCTGCTCAATTCGCGTCATCTGCTGGCGACCATTCCGGTTAAGAACAACACAGGCAAAACGCATCCCGCGCCGATCCCGATGGTCGGGACGGTGTTCGAAACAGCTGGATTCCAGTACGATTTGACAGGTGCCAAAATGCCTGTCGCAGCAGGGTGTGGTCAACCCGGCGGATCGTCAAAAAAGCGTCAATTCGTAGCCTTTCAGGCGCCGTGCGGCCCTTCCGGCATCAGATCGGGCCAGCCGTGACGGTTCCACGCTTCGACCAGCCCGATGTCCTCGGCGAAGTCCATGAAGCCGGGATGCAGGCGAATCTGGCGGATCGGCTCGACATCGGCCCAAAGGTTCATCAGGCCGAACATGTTGGCCGGGTGGATGCATTCGCGGTAGATTTTCATTACCAGCTCGGCGTGGCCCATCCAGATCGCAGGAAAAGCGATTGTGGGATCGTGCGGGTCAGGCATGGTCTGGTGCAATCCGTCAAGCATCGCGCAATAGGCCGTCCGCGCGCCCGCATCGTCGCTGCAGACCCCTTTCGCTGCGATCCCCCAATAGGCATCGCGCACCGCATCGCTCATCGGCTCGGTTCCGGCGGGCGGCAGGATCACGGTGTTCATCAGCATCCTCTGCGCATAATAGGTCTCGGCGGCCTTCTCACGCTCCCCGATCGCCGCCTCGATGACGGCCAGCCACATCCCCGGCATCCCCAGATCGATCATCCGCTGCCCCGCCGCCAGCGCCGCTTCCATATCGCCCAGATTGAAGTGCGCGGACGCCAGTATGACGTAGTTGCGTCCATAGGCAGGGTCCTGCTCAACCCCCGCCTCGATGAATGGCAGCGCGGCGCGGGTGCGGCCGATATAGAGCAAGAATGACCCCAGCCGCAGCGCGACATCGGCATTGCGCGGCTCGCGGGCATAGGCCTCGAAGGCGAAGTCCAGTGCGCCCGCCGGGTTCCTGCGGGTCCATTCATGGATCCC
>JAHJSJ010000014.1 GCA_018830415.1 Alphaproteobacteria bacterium
CACAAATCCCGCCGACCTGCTTGCACCAGCAGGATTCAATTGCTAGGCGCGCGCCAACCTTGTGGGTAGCCCTCGCGCTTGCCCCACGACCAAGGCCCAAGCATTACCCGTTCAACGTTTCCGAGAGGACTGCAAGCGCGTGGATATTTCCGCCGGTATCAAGGCTAGCCTGGCTGGACGCTATGCTTCTGCCCTATTTGATCTCGCCAGCGAGAACGGAACTGTCTCGCCGGTCGAAAGCGATCTCGAAACGCTGGACGCGGCGCTGGCCGAATCGGGCGATCTGGCAGCGCTGACCACCAATCCCGAACTCGCGCGCGATGTGCAGGGCAAGGCGATGGCGGCGGTCTCGCAGGCTTTGAAGTTGTCGCCGCTGACCACCAATTTCCTCGGCGTGCTGGCGGCCAACCGCCGACTGGCGAAACTGCCCGCGATCATCGCTGCGTTCAAGGCAATTGCCGCGGCCCAGCGCGGCGAAGTGACGGCCACGGTCACCAGCGCCCATCCGCTTGGCGACGATCAGATCGCCGCGTTGAAAACCAAGCTGACGGCGCGCGAAGGGCGCACTGTCATGCTGTCCGCCTCGGTTGACCCCGATCTGCTCGGCGGGCTTGTCGTCACCATCGGTTCGCAGCGCATTGATGCCTCGATCCGCACCCGTCTCAACTCGCTTGCCAAAGCCATGCAGGCTTAAAGGACTGAAACATGGAAATCCGCGCCGCAGAAATCTCCAAGGTCATCAAGGACCAGATCGCCAATTTCGGCACCGAAGCCGAAGTCAGCGAAACCGGCACCGTGCTGAGCGTGGGTGACGGGATCGCCCGCATCCACGGGCTCGACAAGGTGCAGGCCGGTGAAATGGTCGAATTCGCCAACGGCGTGCAGGGCATGGCGCTCAACCTCGAAGCCGACAATGTCGGCGTCGTGATCTTCGGCTCGGACGCCGAGATCAAGGAAGGCGACGTGGTCAAGCGCACCGGCACCATCGTCGACGTGCCGGTTGGCAAGGGCCTGCTGGGCCGCGTCGTCGATGCACTCGGCAATCCGATTGATGGCAAAGGCCCGATTGAAACCACCCAGCGCAGCCGCGTTGAAGTGAAGGCACCGGGCATCATCCCGCGCGAATCGGTTTCGGAACCCGTGCAGACCGGCCTCAAGGCGATTGACGCGCTGGTGCCGGTGGGCCGCGGTCAGCGAGAGCTGATCATCGGTGACCGTCAGACCGGCAAGACCGCTGTCGCCATCGACACCTTCATCAACCAGAAGGAAGCCAACGCGGGCGACGATGAAGGCAAGAAGCTTTACTGCGTCTATGTCGCTGTCGGCCAGAAGCGTTCAACGGTTGCGCAGATCGTCAAGCAGCTCGAAGAAAACGGCGCGATGGAATATTCGATCGTGGTCGCCGCGACTGCGTCGGAGCCTGCCCCGCTGCAATACCTTGCGCCCTATACCGGCTGCGCGATGGGCGAGTATTTCCGCGACAACGGCATGCACGCCGTGATCGTTTATGACGATTTGTCGAAGCAGGCCGTGGCTTACCGCCAGATGTCGCTGTTGCTGCGTCGCCCTCCGGGCCGTGAAGCCTATCCGGGCGACGTGTTCTACCTGCACTCTCGCCTGCTTGAACGCGCGGCCAAGATGAACGCCGATAACGGCCACGGTTCGCTCACCGCGCTGCCGATCATCGAAACGCAGGCAGGCGACGTGTCGGCCTATATCCCGACCAACGTGATCTCGATCACCGACGGCCAGATCTTCCTTGAAACCGGGCTGTTCTATCAGGGCATCCGCCCGGCGATCAACGTCGGCCTGTCGGTGAGCCGCGTCGGCGGTGCCGCCCAGACCAAGGCGATGAAGAAGGTGGCGGGATCGATGAAGCTCGATCTGGCGCAATACCGCGAAATGGCGGCGTTTGCGCAGTTCGGTTCCGATCTTGATGCGGCGACGCAGAAACTGCTCAACCGCGGCGCGCGTCTGACCGAGTTGCTCAAGCAGGCGCAATTTTCGCCGATGCCGTTCGAGGAACAGACCGTGTCGATCTATGCCGGCACCAACGGTTATCTCGATAGCATCCCGGTGAATCGCGTGGGCGAATATGAAAGCCAGATGCTCGATTTCATGCGCCGCGAACACGGCGACGTGCTGACCGAGATTCGCACCAGCAAGAAGTTCGAAGGCGAAGTGGCAGACAAGACCAAGGCCGCGCTGCAAGCTTTCGCCAAGCAGTTCGCGTAAGCCACCCCTACCCCGTCACCCCGGCGCAGGCCGGGGCCCAGTCTGACGGGCGCAATGGATCCCGGCCTTCGCCGGGATGACGAATTGGAGAAGTCTGAGTGCCCTCACTCAAGGAACTCAAAGGTCGGATCAACTCGGTCAAATCGACCCAGAAGATCACCAAGGCCAAGCAGATGGTCGCAGCCGCCAAGCTGCGCCGGGCGCAGGCTGCGGCTGAGGCCGGTCGGCCCTATGCCACGCGGCTGGCGGCGGTGATGGCGAGCCTCGCGGGCAAGGTGAGCGGCGATTCTGCGCCGCGTCTGCTGGCAGGCACCGGCGCGGATCAGCGCCACCTGCTGGTGGTGGTCAACACCGACAAGGGTCTGTGCGGCGGGCTGAACGCCAACATCGTCAAGGCCGCCAAGGTCAAGGCGCGCGAATTGATCGCTGACGGCAAAACGGTCGAATTCTACCTCGTCGGCAAAAAAGGCCGCGCGCCGCTGAAGCGCGAATTTCCCAGCCTGATCGGCGACGGGTTCGACACCAGCACGGTCAAGACCCCCGGCTTTACCGAGGCCGAAGCCATCGCCGATGAACTGATCGCGCTGTTTGACGCGGGCAAGTTCGACATCGCGCACCTCGTCTATCCGACTTTCAAATCGGCGCTGGCACAAGACCCGACGGTAAACCAGCTGATCCCCGTCCCCGCCCCGGCTGAAACCACGGCGAGCGATGCCGTGGTGGAATACGAACCGGGCGAGGAAGAAATCCTCGAAGAACTGCTGCCGCGTTACGTGCGCACCCAGCTGTTCGGCGCACTGCTTGAACGTGAGGCATCCGAACAGGGCGCCTCGATGACCGCGATGGACAACGCCACGCGCAACGCGGGCGATCTGATCGGCAAGCTGACCATCATCTACAACCGCCAGCGTCAGGCGGCGATTACGACTGAACTGATTGAAATTATCGCAGGCGCAGAAGCGCTCTGAGACATTCGTGAGTTCCCGCGCAGGCGGGAACCTCCATCGGCCGGGTCCGCCGCCAGCATTCGAGGGCCCAACCAGACGAACGAGGTCCCCGCCTTCGCGGGGACTCACACAAGACGAAGAAGGCAAGGAACGAAAAATGGCCACCGCATCCGCCCTTAATCAAACGACCAACGGCACCATCAGCCAGGTCATCGGCGCTGTCGTCGACGTGCAGTTCCCCGGCGAACTGCCCGCGATCCTCACCGCGCTCGAAACCCGCAATGGTGACAAGACACTGGTGCTCGAAGTCGCCCAGCATCTGGGTGAAAACACCGTTCGCACCATTGCGATGGACGCGACCGAAGGCCTCACCCGCGGCAGCGAAGTGATCAACACCGGCGCGCAGATTTCTGTGCCGGTCGGCCCCAAGGTTCTGGGCCGGATCATGAACGTGATCGGCGAAGCGATCGACGAACGCGGCCCGATCGGCGCGGAAAGCACCATGCCGATCCACGCCGAAGCCCCGCTGTTCATCGACCAGTCGACCGACGCGGCGATCCTTGTCACCGGGATCAAGGTGATCGATCTGCTCGCTCCCTATGCGCGCGGCGGCAAGATCGGCCTGTTCGGCGGCGCGGGCGTGGGCAAGACCGTGCTGATCCAGGAACTGATCAACAACATCGCCAAGGGCCACGGCGGCGTGTCGGTGTTCGCGGGCGTGGGTGAACGCACCCGCGAAGGCAACGATCTCTACCACGAATTTCTCGACGCGGGCGTGATCGCCAAGGACGCCGATGGCAATGCGACCAGCGAAGGTTCCAAGGTGGCGCTGGTGTTCGGCCAGATGAACGAGCCGCCGGGCGCGCGTTCACGCGTGGCGCTGTCGGGCCTGACGATGGCGGAATATTTCCGCGACGTCGAAGGTCAGGACGTGCTGTTCTTCGTCGACAACATCTTCCGTTTCACGCAGGCGGGTTCGGAAGTGTCGGCGCTGCTCGGCCGTATTCCTTCGGCGGTGGGTTATCAGCCGACGCTGGCCACCGACATGGGCAAATTGCAGGAACGCATCACCTCGACCACCAAGGGTTCGATCACCTCGGTGCAGGCGATTTACGTGCCTGCGGACGATTTGACCGACCCGGCGCCAGCCGCTTCGTTTGCCCACCTTGACGCGACCACCACGCTGAGCCGTGCGATTTCGGAACTCGGCATCTATCCGGCGGTTGACCCGCTCGACTCCACCTCGCGCGTGCTTGAACCGCGCGTGGTCGGCAACGAGCATTACGAAACCGCCCGCCGCGTTCAGGAAACCCTGCAGAAATACAAGAGCCTGCAGGACATCATCGCGATCCTCGGGATGGATGAACTGTCGGAAGAGGACAAGCTGATCGTCGCCCGCGCGCGCAAGCTGCAGAAGTTCCTCAGCCAGCCGTTCCACGTCGCCGAAGTGTTCACCAACATCCCCGGCGTTTTCGTGCAGCTCGAAGACACGGTGAAAAGCTTCAAGGCCGTGGTTGACGGCGAATATGACCACCTGCCCGAAAGCGCCTTCTACATGGTCGGCGGGATCGAACAGGCGGTCGAAAAGGCCAAGAAACTGGCTGAAGAGGCTTAAAGTTAACCCCCCTCCCCTTGGGGAGGGGTTGGGGCTGGGGGTTCGACGCCAGAAAGGTTCGCCCACCCACCCCGCTGCGACTAGGCAGCAAGCTGCCAAGTCTCGTTGCCCCTCCTGAACGGGAGGGGGTAAGGATCGAAAACATGCCCCTGCACTTCGAACTCGTAACCCCTGCCAAGCTTGTCCGGTCGGAAGACGTCCACATGGTGGTTGTCCCCGGTGCCGAGGGCGAGTTTGGCGTGCTGGAAGGCCATGCGCCTTTCATGTCGACCGTGCGCGATGGCGCGGTGCAGATCTACAAGACCGAAACCAGCGCGCCTGAGGTAATCGAAGTGCGCGGCGGCTTTGCCGAGGTCAATGAAAAGGGCCTCACCGTTCTGGCGGAGCATGTCGAGGGGTAAGAATATCTGCGAGTCCCCGCGAAAGCGGGGACCTCAGTCGGCATTGAGCATTGCTGTATGAGATCCCCGCCTTCGCGGGGAGTCACAGAGAACTGGAAGGGCGGGCGCTGAACCCGCCCTTTTTGTTTGTATCCCCTTCCCTTTTCGCCCCTCCCTCGGCACAAGTCACTCTGCACACCCCCTTTGAGGAGAGGACGCTTGAAACTTGTCTCCACATTCGCATTGGCGCTCGCAATGACCCTTACCGCAACCACGGGCGCAGCCGCGCAAGAAGCCCCCGTCGAGGGCGTCCCCGGCCCGCAGCAGGATCCCTATATCTGGCTCGAAGAAGCCCGCAGCCCCGAGGCGCTTGAATGGGTTGCCAAGGAGAACACCCGCACGCTGGCCGCGTTCGAAGCTGACCCCCGGTTCGCGCAATTGAAGGCCGAGGCGCTGGCGATTTTCGACAGCGAAGACCGCATTCCCTTCGTCAGCTTCCGCCCCGATGGCTTGTATAATTTCTGGCAGGACAAGGCCAACCCCAAGGGGCTGCTGCGCCGCACCACGCTGGAAAGCTACCGCACCGACAAGCCCGAATGGGAGATCATTCTGGACGTTGACGCGCTCGCCAAGGCGGAGGGCAAGGAGTGGGTCTATCAGGGATCGACCTGCCTGCCGCCCGCGCTGACCAAGTGCATGATCGCCCTGTCCGATGGCGGCGAGGATGCCACCATCATGCGCGAATTTGACACCTCGACGAAACAGTTTGTCGAAGGCGGCTTCGTGCTTGACGCCAAAAGCCAGGGCGGCGTGCAGTGGATTGATGCCGACACGCTGCTGGTCGGGCGCAATTTCGGCGAAGGCACCCTGACCGAAAGCGAATATCCCTTCACCAGCCGGGTGTGGAAACGCGGCACAGCCATCGCCGATGCGCCCGAAATCTTCCGGGGTGAGCCGACCGACGTGTGGGCGGGTGCAAGCCTGCTGCGCGATAACGCCGGCACGATCCACGCCCGCACCGCATTTCGCGCGATCAGCTTTCATGAAAGCCTCTATTTCGTCGAAAAGGACGGCGCATGGCTCGCGCTCGACATCCCCAAAAAGGCCTCGCCTTACGGGATCGTCGATGGCCACCTGCTCTATTCGACAGATGAAGATTGGACGGTGGACGGCCAGACTTTCCCCGCTGACAGCCTGATCGCGGTTGATCTGGAGGAGTGGAAAGCCGACCCCAACGGCGCGGCCAAAACGCTGGTCTGGGCGCCGGGCGAACGCCAGACCAAACAGGGCGGCGCGATCACCGGCAACGCACTGTTCGTGACGTTGCTCGATAATGTCGTGGGCAAGGTGCTCGAATTCAATTTTGAAGGCGGCGAATGGGTCAGCCGTCAGGTGGCCCTGCCCGATAACGCCACGCTCGGCATTGCAGCGTCGTCTGACGAGACCGACCAGATCATGTACACGGTCAGCGGGTTTCTGGAACCGACCACGCTCTATTACGCCGATGGTTCAAGCGCGCCTGCGGTGCTGAAAACTAGCCCGTCCTATTTCGACCCCGCCGGGATGGAGGTGGAGCAGCACGAGGCCACCAGCAAGGACGGCACCAAAATCCCCTATTTCATCGTCAAGCCCAAGGGCATGGCAATGGACGGCACCACCGCGACGCTGATGACCGGTTATGGCGGGTTTCAGGTGCCGCGTCTGCCCGCCTATCTCGGCTCCACCGGCAAGCTGTGGCTGGAAAAGGGCGGCGCCTATGTGCTCGCCAACCTGCGCGGGGGCGGGGAATTCGGGCCGAACTGGCACCAGACCGCGATCCGCGAGAACAAGCAGCGCACCTGGGATGATTTTATCGCGGTGGGTGAGGATCTGGTGCGGCGCGGCTTCACTTCGCCCAAGCACTTTGGCATCCAGGGCGGATCGCAGGGCGGCTTGCTGGTCGGCACTGCCTTCACCCAGCGGCCCGACCTGTTTGGCGCGGCGATCGTGCAGATCCCGCTGTTCGACATGCTGCGCTATCACCTGATCGGGCGCGGAGCATCGTGGATCGGCGAATATGGCGATCCGCGCATTCCCGAACAACGCGCGTGGATCGAAGGTTATTCGCCCTATCAGAAGATCGTGGCGGGGGTCGAATACCCCACGCCGTTCCTGTGGGCATCAACCGCCGATGACCGCACCCACCCCGCCCATGCGCGGAAAGGGGCGGCGAGGCTCAAGGAACTGGGTCAGCCCTATTACTATTTCGAGGACACCACCGGCGGCCATTCGGGCGGGGTCGATAATGATCAGCGCGCAAAATTGCAGGCGCTGCAATTCATCTATCTGATGCAGCGGTTGATGGATCAGCATCGCGAATAGATTCGCCTCTCGCATAACTCAGACAGGGGCGGTTCCGGCAAGGGATCGCCCCTTTTGCGTTAGATAACGCAGGCAAACGTAACTACCTGTAAAACAAGCCGACACTTTGCCCTCAGCTCGTCGCAAGCGCGGCACGGGGCGGATTGTCAACGCGGTTTTAACCATGCTCGGCAGCACCTTGTTAGGCCTGCTCGTCAACACTCAGGCCATCGGGGGCGATGACGCACAGCTGACGAGGAACACAGTGATGGCCTATCCCAGAGACATGTCGATTGCCGATGCGATCAAGCAATACGGCCTGCCAAAAACCCACCGCGTGCATTGGTCCAAAGCGCGCAAGGATGACGTGGTGCGCGCCGTGCGCGACCGCGCTATCAGCTTTGCCGAGGCGCGGCACCGCTATCTGCTGAGCCGCAGCGAATTCGCGCAGTGGGAGCGTGAATATATCGCCGCAGGCCGGGAAGCGGTCGGCGACGGGGCGCGGATGGAGGACGCCTGATCGCGAGCGAAAAGCCTGACAGGGACAAGGCATAATAGTGCAGACGGCCCGCTTGCGGACCAACTTTTGGGATGGGGCTCCCTTTCGAAGGGGCGGTGCCCTCACCCCCAACCCCTCCCCAAGGGGAGGGGAGACTTTGATTCAACAGGAGAGGTTAACGCGTCGGCGCGTCGAAATCGGCGGGCTTGTTCGCTACCCACCCAACGAATTTGGCGATCGCAGGATTGTCGCGGATCACGCTCGCCTTGTCACCGATCCGCGCCAATTCATTATTGGTGAAGTTGGCGTGGATTGTCTTGTGGCAGATCGGGTGGATCGGCACCTTCACCTTGCCCTTCTTGGCCTTGGGCACCGGGTGATGCCATTGCTCAATGTCGCCAAGCGGGCGGGAACAGAGCCAGCAGTTGGGGTGGTCGCTCACTTCTTCTCCGCCGCTTTTTTCTTCTTCATCGCGTCGTGAAAGCGATCCGCCCAGCCCGGCTTCACCAATTGTTCGGCGCGCACCATGCGCAGCTCTCCGGGCGCGACATCGCGGCTGACGGTGCTGCCCGCCGCGACAATCGCATCCGCGCCGATGCTGACGGGGGCGACCAGCGATGAGTTCGATCCGATGAAGGCGCGTTCACCGATCACGGTCTTGTGCTTGAAATAGCCATCATAATTGCAGGTGATCGTGCCCGCACCGATATTCGCCCCCGCGCCGATGGTGGCATCGCCGAGATAGGTGAGGTGGCTGGCCTTGGCACCTTCGCCCAGCACCGCGTTCTTCACCTCGACGAAATTGCCGACGAAGCTGCCTTCGGCCAGCACCGTGCCGGGGCGCAGGCGGGCAAAGGGGCCGACCTTGACCCCGCTCGCCAACTTTGCGCCTTCGATGTGCGAATTGGCGCGGATCAGCACGTTGTCCGCAATCGCAACGCCGGGGCCAAAGAACACATTGGGTTCAATCGTCACATCGCGGCCCACCTGCGTGTCCCAACTGAAGAACACCGTGTCGGGCGCAATCAGGGTTGCGCCTTCGTCCATCGCCCGCATCCGCCGCGCCGCCTGCCAGCGGACCTCTGCCGCCGCGAGTTCAGCGCGGCTGTTGATCCCGGCAACTTCATCGGGCGTTTCCGCCACGATCACCGCGCAGGTGCGCCCGTCGGCAATCGCGATGTTGACGATGTCGGGGAGGTAATATTCGCCCTGCGCGTTATCATTGCCGACCCGCGCCAGCAGCGCGAACAGATCGTCCGCGCGCGCGGCGATCAAGCCGGAATTGCAAAGGTTGCAGGCGCGCTCGCCCTCATCCGCGTCCTTGTATTCGACCATCTTGAGGATGCGGCCATCATCATCCGCGATCACCCGTCCGTAATGCAGCGGATCGGCAGGCTCAAACCCCAGCACCACCGCAGCGGGCGTATCGCCGCCGTGGAGCCGTTCCAGCATCGCGCGCATGGTCGCCGCCTTGACGAACGGCACGTCGCCATACAGCACCAGCACATCGCCCGCAAAACCCGTCAGCGCGCCCTCGGCCTGCTGCACCGCATGGCCGGTGCCAAGCTGCGGTTCCTGCAGGCAGGTCGCCGCGCGCGCGCCCACCGCCGTTTCGATCTGTTCACGCCCCGCGCCAACCACCACCGCCAGCCGCTCTGGCCCCAGTTCTTCGACCGAGGCCATCAGGTGATCCAGCATCGCCCGCCCCGCAATCGGGTGCAGCACCTTGTGCCTGTCACTCTTCATGCGGGTGCCCTTGCCCGCAGCAAGGATGATCGCGGCAAACGGATTGGTCGTGGTGTTCATGATAGCCCCTGTAAGCAAAGCTGCGCCTGCCAGCAAATACTTGCAGTTTGATGTCGCATCCGCCACCGCGCCCGCCATGACGCAATTTCCTTTTGATGCAATCGGCTTCGACCTTGATGGCACGCTGCTCGATACGTTCCGCGATCTGGGTGCGGCGGTGAACCATGCGCTGGTGCTGGGCGGGTTTGAGGCGGCACCGCTCGATACCTCGAAAGACCTGATCGGCGGCGGGGCCAAGATCATGCTGGCGCGCGCGGTGGAAGCGCAGGGCGGCCTGCCCGATGATGAGTTCAAGCGGCTCTACAAGGCGATGCTGGCCTATTACGAGGCGCATAACGCCGTCCACACCGCGCCCTATCCCGGCGTGCGTGAGGCGCTGGCAGAGCTGGCATCGCAGGGCGTGCGGATGGCGGTCGTCACCAATAAGTTTGAAGGTTTTGCCCGCAGCATCCTGACCCAGCTTGATCTGATCGGCGCGTTTGAAACCGTGATCGGCGGGGATTCGATGGGCAAGGGCGATGATGGCCAGTTCCTCGCCAAACCGCACCCCGCCCCGGTGATCGCCGCGTGCGCAGCCACGGGAGGCGGCCGCTTTGTGTTCATCGGCGATTCGACCTATGATGTGCGCAGCGCCAGGGCTGCGGGCGTCCCGGTGGTCGCAGCTGCTTATGGCTATTGCGACAAGCCTGCACACGAACTCGGCGCGGATGCGGTGATCGATTCGTTCGCGGGGCTGATCCCGGCGCTAA
>JAHJSJ010000183.1 GCA_018830415.1 Alphaproteobacteria bacterium
AGCTTGCCCGCCACCTTCGGCACGAAACGATAGAGCACCCCGTCGTCGCGGTCTTCGGTCATGTAGACGATGCCGGTCGCCGGATCGACTGCGGCGGCTTCGTGATTGAAACGGCCCATCGCGGTCAGCGGCACGGCGTCCACCAACCCGGGCGCGGCGGCGAGGACTTCAAACACCCAGCCGTGATTGCGCTCCAGCCCGTCACCATAACGCTGGCCCGGCCCGGTCGGCGCTTCTTCGCAACTGAGCCAGGTGCCCCACGGCGTTACCCCGCCCGAACAATTGCGGATCGTGCCGCCAAGGCTGCGGAACTGACGCTTCACCGCCAGTGTCGCCGCGTCGAGCACGATGGTGGTGGTGCCGCCGGGAACGAACACGCCATTGCGCTTGCCGAACCCCTTGGCAATCGGGCCGCCCGCGTCGTGGTGCGGCTGCAATTCGTGGTTGCGCACCAGTGCAATCTCGCCATTCCCGATATCGAAACAGCCCATGCCGTCGGCGCGGTCGGGCACGGTGCCGCCGTCATCCATTCTATCACCCAGCCGCGATACCACGCGGTAGGAGAACCCTTTGGGCAGATCGAGCAACCCTTCCGGATCGGATACCAGCGCACCATAACCGCCGAACCCGCCGTCTTCCGCGCCCGCGCGGGCTTTGTCGGCGGGTGCGTGGCGGGCCATGCAGCCGCTGGCAGCCAGCGCGGCAAAGGCAGAAGCGGTCGCGCCGAGAAAGCGGCGGCGGTCAGGGGTGATTGCGATGGGGCTGGTCATGCCACCAACCCTACCGCTACTCCCCCAGCGCCGCAAGAATTTCATCCCACCGCGCATATTTGAAATTCTGCGCAGCGGGCGGGTTGATCCCGTCTTGCGCGATAAAGATGCCGCCCGGGAAGTCCGGGCCGAAATCGCGGGTGTCGAGTTCGATCCCGTCGGTTTCCTCGGTGCTGCCAAACGTGCCCGCCGCAATACGGAATCGGCCCACCGGGGACATGGCGGGCAGGCGGAACACGGCATAGGCATTGTCGCCCTGCGATGATGCGACCAGATAGCCGCCACTTTCGCCCTCTGGCGCGATGGCGAGGCCTTCGAGATCCGCGACCAGCATTGCGTTATCGATCGGGGCGACCAGTTTCTTGGCCCCGGTCGCGGTGTTGATCGCCCACAATCCGGCGTTTTCCTCGCCGATATAGAGCATGCCGGTGCGCGGATCGGCGATGCAGCCTTCGGGCTGGGTCGGCACCTGCGCCAGCGTGCTGGTGGTGGCGGTAAAGGCCGCCCCGGCGCGGGTTAGCCGCGTGGCGTAGATCGTTCCGTTTTTCGGCGCATTGAACACGCTAAAGGTGCTCCCGGCGACTGCGCCAGATTGCGGCTTGTCGATGCAGATGCCGTAAGCCTCGCCCGCGCCCACCGCGACCTTGCCCGCCGGGGTCAGCGCGCCGGTCTTGCGGTCGAGCAGCGCGAGGAAGATGTGGGCATTGGCCAGATCGCTGCGGTCACTCGCCGCGACCACCACCGCGCCGTCGCCCAGTTCGACCAGATCAACATTGTTCAGCCCCGGCGCCGCCAGAAAGCTCTTTTGCGCGCCCTTGAGGTCGTAGGCATACAGCCCGCCCTTCTTGTCGGTGCCGACGATCAGGCTGGCCGCCGGATTGGCGGGGTTGCGCCAGATCGCCGGATCATCGGCAGCATCTTCGTTGGCGGTGCCGACCGGCGGGGTCTGGGCCACCGCCGTGACGGTCACCGCCGGATCGCCCATGATCGGCGGTACGGTGGCGCAGGCAGCGGCGATGCCAAGTGTGACCAACGCAAAACAATGGAAGGGCCGCAACATCAGAATGCATACCTCGCGACGATCTGGAACACCGGCCCGGCGCGTTCGCTTTCGAGTTCGAACTCGTCGAAATCGCGATCAAATTGCTCCTCGACAGTGTCGAACTTGTTGAAATCTTCATCCTTGGTGCTGTCAAGCAGGTTCGATCCCACCGCGCGGATGGTGAAGCTGTCACCGAACCGCTTTTCGATGAACACTTCAAGGTCGGCGCCGTAGCGGGTGAAGACTTCCTCGCCCACCACCCGGCCAAAGGCTTCGCCCTGTTTGCGGTAGGTCGCCCCGAACGCCGCGCCAAAATCGGGCAGGTTCTGGATCGCCCCGAAATTATAGACATATTTGGACTGGTCGTTGAACCGGCGTTTGCCGAATTCGTCGCTGATATTGCTGTCGAGCAGAGCGAGGTTGCCGAACACCCCGGTGTCGGGCAGCCCGGCAAAGGCGAGGCTGAACGAGGCGTCGAACTCGATCCCGTAAACCTCGCCGCCGCCGGTGTTGCGCGGGGTGAACACGAATGTGCCCTGCCCTTCGGACCCTTCGACCGGAACGCCGCCCGCATCGAGCACGGTGGCGATTTCGGTCAGGTCGGATACGTCGCGGTAGAAAACATTGACGCCGACGACCCCGGTTTTGCCGATCTTGTGTTCGTAACCCAGATCACCGCCCCACGCGGTTTCAGGCAGCAACTGCGGATTACCCAGAAAATCATTATCGCCCAGTTCCGCTTCGAGCAGGCTCGGATCCAGGAAATCAAAGCGCGGGCGGCGCAAGGTGCGCGCAGCCGACAAGGTGACACGGCCATCGCCCAATTCATATTTGAGCGAGGCTGACGGCAGAAATTCGTCATAATCGCTGGTGATCGCGGGCGCGCCGGGTGCGCCAAGGTCGGCGATGCGCACATCGGTATTTTCCCAGCGGATGCCGACTTCAAAGGTGAGGCTGTCAAACTCGCCTTCGACCAAGGCATACAGATCCTTGCGTTGTTCCTCGATCTGCGTGAGCGTTGTCTCAAGCGGGGGGAAGGTTGCGGGGGCGAATTCGCCCGGATTGCGGGTGAACTGGTCATAGCCTTCGCGGTCTGCAGCGGTCAGGTTGAACCGGCTGCGCACTTCGCTCAGCGCGGTGTCGCGATCCTTGTCCTGAAAAAACCCACCGATGGCGAATTCCAGATTGTCGTTCAGATCGAACTCGTGTTCGAGATTAACGAACAATTCCTCGTCTTCGATGTCGAGGATCGCCAGATCGCCGGTAAAACGCGGGGTCGTGCGGTCAAAATCGACTTCGAATTCAAACTCGTCCTGAAAATCGGTAAAGTTCGCGTAGCCGACCCGCAATTGGGTTTCGCCAAGGCCCCATTCGTGATCGAGCTTGCCGATGACGGACCAGCTTTCGGTGGTGATGTCATTGATGTTGGCGTTATCGGTCAGCAGGTTGCCGGGGTTGACGGTGCGCACCGGCCCGTTGATCGCGGTCGGATCGTCATATTCGAACGAACGTTCATCCTCGGTCCTTTCGGTGCGCACGAAATTGCCGAGGATTTCGAACTTGCTGGTCTCGGTCTCGATCCCCCAACTGGCGTTGAAGGCATAATCGGTGCCGTCGCGGGTATCGGTCTGGTCTTCGCGGTTGTCGAAATCGTCGGTGCGGAAATCGGGGTTGTTTTCCGGGCTGTCGCCGAAACGCAGGCTCGACTTTTCCTTGGGGTTGTAACGCCCCTGCACGTTGGCACCGATCAGCAAGCGGCCCCCGGCCAGTTCGCCGCCGTAGTAAAAGCCGCCCGAAGGCTTGAACTCGCCATCATCGAACAGCAGCCCGCCTGCGCGCAGATATCCGCCATCGAGCGAGAACCCGTCGCGCAGCTTGATGTTGAGCGATCCTGCCACCGCATCGCCGGTGCGGCGAGCTGATGATGAGCGCACGATTTCGACCTGCTCGATCAATTCAGCCGGAATCCGGTCGAGGAAGAACGAACGGTCGGACTGGCCGCCGGGCACCCGTTCGCCGTTGATCAGGATCTGGGTATAGCCCGGATCAAGTCCGCGCAGGCGCGCGCCGTCGCTTTCGATAACGTCCGACAGAAAGGTCACGCCCGGCACGCGCTTTAACGCATCGCCTGCGGTCAGCGGTTCGAACCGCTGGAAATATTCTTCATCATAGACCAGAATCGGCTCGGCTGAATCGCTGCGGTTGCGAAAGCCGATATTGCCCTGCACCACGATTTCCTTGGCGGTCTGGATGCGGTCGTCTTCGCTTTCGTCGGTTTCGGCCAGCGCCCCGCCCGATTGAAGCGCGGCGGCGGTCGCCTGCGGATCGGCAGTGTTGGCAAAGGCAGGCGCGGCCAAACCGATTGTGAGCGCCGCAACCGCGCTGCCGACGAGAAATTGGGTGCGAATCATGTGGTGTTTCCCCTGTGCTGGCCCGACTTGGGGCCGCTTCCGGGGACGCGCTTAACCGCGCGCAATGACAGACACGCGACCGCGCAATGACGGATCAATGACATGATGCAATGTTGCGCAATTGCCGCAATGAGAGGTGTGGCGTCGCTCCATGCAAGCGCCTAGCATCGGGACGAACATGGCAGCGGGAGAATGAACCGATGAAGATCGAACCGGGTATGGCAGCGGTGGTCACCGGCGGCGCGAGCGGGTTGGGCAAGGCGAGCGCGCAGGCCTTTGCCGAAGCGGGCATGAAAGTCGCAATTTTCGACATTAACGACGAAGCGGGTGAAGCCCACGCAGCCGCGATTGGCGGGACATTCCACCATGTCGATATCATGGACGAAGCGAGCGTCGAAGCCGGGTTTGCCGCCGCGCGCGCGACCCACGGGCAGGAACGTGTGACACTGCACTGCGCGATGACTTCACGGCGCGGCAAGACGCTGGGGTGGGACAAGCAAGCGAGCGCGTTCAAACGCCTTTCGACCGAGGATTACGCCTTCGGGGCGGAAGGGATTCTGGTCGCGAGTTACCGCGTCGCCAGCATTTCGGCGCTGGGTATGGCCAATGCCGATCCGGTGAATGATGATGGTGAACGCGGCGCGATCATCCTGACCGCCAGCGTCGCGGCGCAGGACGGGCAAATCGGGCAGGTGATCTATGGTTCGTGCAAGGCCGGGGTGAATGGTCTCGTCCTGCCGATGGCGCGCGATCTGATGGACATGGGCATCCGCGTCAATTCGGTCATGCCGGGCATCTTCGCGACCCCGCTGATGCTGGGGATGAAAGACCGCAATCCGCCGATGTGGGCGCAATTGAACGCATCCGTGCCCTTCCCCAAACGGCTGGGCGAACCGGAGGAGTTTGCATCGCTGGTGCTGGAAATTGCCCGCAATTCCTACATCAACGGCCACCAGTTCCGGCTGGACGGGGCGATCAGAATGCCGCCTAAGTAGTAGAGCAACGCAACCGAAGCCATCAGGCTTCGCAAGCGCGACCGCGCGCCGGCCGGTAGGCCGCCCGCCCGGAGGCGTTCGTGAAGCGAACTAGCCGCGAGGGAAAACAAATGGCCACCCAAACCAACGAATATCCCACCAAAGCTTACGGCGCGACTGCGCACGATAGCGGCGTAGGGCCAATGCAGATCATCCGCCGGGGGTTGCGCGATGATGATGTGCTGATCGAAATCAGCCATTGCGGCATCTGCCATTCCGATCTGCATACAGCGCGCAACGATTGGGGTTTTACCAAATATCCTATTGTGCCGGGCCACGAAATCGTCGGCACGGTCAGCGCTGTGGGCGAGAGCGTTACCCGTCACAAGGTCGGCGACCGGGTGGCGATTGGCTGCATGGTCGATGCCTGCATGGAGTGCCGCCATTGCGCCGCTGATCTTGAACAATATTGCCTCGATGGCGGCAATACCGGCACCTATAACGGCGTTGACCGGCACGATGGCACGCCCACCTTTGGCGGCTATTCCGAACGGATCGTGTGCCGTGAGGAATTCGTGCTCAAAGTCCCCGCCAACCTGCCCAGCGCCGAAGCCGCGCCGTTGCTGTGCGCCGGGATCACCACCTACTCACCGCTTCGCACCTGGAAGACCGGCCCCGGCAGCAAGGTCGCCGTCGCGGGGCTTGGCGGGTTGGGGCACATGGGGGTGAAGCTGGCAGCAGCGATGGGGGCACAGGTGACCGTGCTCAGCCGCAGCGAAAGCAAGCGCGCCGATGCCGAAAAGCTGGGCGCGCACGCCTTTCTCAACACCGAAGACAAAGCGACGATGAAGGCCGCGCGCGGCACATTCGACATGGTGCTCAACACCATTCCGGTGCGGCACGATGTGGTGCCCTATCTGCACCTGTTGCGGGTCGACGGGGTGCAGGTGCTGGTCGGGATGATCGGGATGATGCCCGAATTGCACACCAGCGTGCTGCTGGGCCGCAAGGTGTTGACCGGCAGCGGCATTGGCGGGCTGGCTGAAACACAGGAAATGCTCGATTTCTGCGCGGAGCATAACATCCTGCCCGATATCGAGGTGATCGCGATGCAGGATATCCAGAACGCCTATGACCGGATGGAAGCCAGCGATATCAAATACCGCTTCGTGATCGACATGGAGAGCTTGCGCACAACGTGAGGGCAAAGCGCAATTGCGACTGATGCAAGTTTGCAACGCAACAAACGGAATGTAAGGAAGGCCGGTCGCAAAACAATTGTGCAAGTGCGAAGAATCTGGCAGGCCATGAGTGCGCCGCGACGGATGCCCGCTCAAAAAACAAGAGGCTCCGCGCAGCACGCAGGTGGAACGATCCAACCCTCTCTATGGAGCGTTCCTTATGTCTATTCGTTTTGCCTCGGCTGCTTCGGCCGTCGCTCTCGTCGCCTGTCTTTCCACTCCCGCCTTTGCCGGAGAAGCGCAAGACGCCGATGTCGGCCCCGTTCTTGGAATCGCTGACGGCCAAAGCCAACCGGCTGCCGGCTCGCTGCGCGCGATCGAACCGATTGACCTTGCCACCGCCAGCCACGCTGATGATGCCGAACCGGCAATCACCGTTTCGGGCAGCGCCACGCTGACATCGGACTACCGCTTCCGCGGAGTTTCGCAGTCTGACGAAGGTATCGCCATCCAGGGCGGCTTTACCATCGCCCATGAAAGCGGCTTTTATGTCGGTACCTGGGGTTCTAGCCTCGCCGGATGGGGCACCTTTGGCGGCGCCAATACGGAACTTGATATCTACGCCGGCTTCGCCTTCCCGGTTGGTGAAGGCACGCTGGATACAGGGCTGACCTGGTTCATGTATCCCGAAGGCGCGGACACCAGCGACTTTGCCGAACTTTATGCCAAGCTTTCGGGCGATATCGGCCCGTTGTCGCTGACCGCAGGGGTGGCCTATGCCCCCTCGCAAGAAGCGCTGGGCAAGGTGTTCCTGACCGGAGCGGCGGCTGCCGCCGGGATCCCGGATGATCCGGGCGACAAGGAAGACAACCTCTACCTGTTCGGCGATGCGGTCTATGGCATTGCCGACACCCCGATCAGCCTGAAAGCCCATATCGGCTATTCGGATGGTAATGCCGGGCTTGGCCCCAATGGCACCAGCATCGCGCCGACCGGCACTTATTTCGACTGGATGGTCGGCGCCGACGTTGTGCCCATCGAAGGCCTGACGCTGTCGGTCGCATATATCGACACCGATATTTCGAACGCAGAAAGCGCGTTTTTACTACCCAATTTTTCGAAGCTTTCGGGTGGGTCGATTGCGGATGCAACCATAGTGTTCTCGGCTACGGCCGCGTTCTGATTGGGCCCACAATTGCTGGCATGAAGGGGCGCTTTGCCGGGTTGGCAGGGCGCCCCTTTACTTTGGCCCTGCACTTGCCGATAGGTTTCTCCCGACAACCGATAACAGGCGTGCAGGAGAGAGACGATGAAGCGGATTGCGGTTCTGGCGGCGGGCTGCGCCGCGCTGGCATTAACCCCGGTGGCCGAAGCTGAGGCCAAGAGCCGTTACGAAGCCAGCATCACCCGCACCACTTATGGCATCCCGCATATCACCGCCGATACCTGGCAGGGGGTCGGATACGGGGTCGCCTATGCCTATGCCGAGGACAACCTGTGCCTGCTGGCCGAGGAATTCGCGACCGTAGCCGGAACGCGCTCGCAGCATTTCGGTCCGGAAGCCAAGGCGGTGCTGGGCTTTCAGGAGGTCGACAACCTTTCTTCCGACGTGTTCTTCCGCGCGATGATTGATCTGCCGATGCTGCGCGAAGGCGCAAAATCGCAAGGCCGTGAGGCGCTGTTGCTAGCCGAGGGCTATGTCGCGGGCTACAACCGCTTCCTGAAAGACGCTGGCGCGGAAGGTGTGCCCGCCGATTGCCGGGGCAAGGCCTGGGTGCAGCCGATCACGATTGATGATGTGCTGCGCCTCACCGAAAAACAGATGCTGCTGGCAAGTTCGCTCGCGCTGGCATCGGGCATCGCCAATGCCGCGCCTCCGGGCAAGACGCTTGCCCGGTTCGATCAGACGCTCCCCCGTGCGGACGAGCTGGGGCTAGGCAGCAATGGCTGGGCATTTGGCGGCGATGCCACTTCGGATGGGCGCGGCTTCCTGATCGGCAATCCGCATTTCCCCTGGAACGGGCCGAGCCGGTTCTGGCAGATGCACGTCAGCGGCCCCGATGGTTATGACGCGATGGGGGTGGGCATTGCCGGTTCGCCGATCCCGACGCTGGGTTTCAACCGCGATGTCGCCTGGACGCACACCGTCACCGCCGCGCGGCATTTCACGCTCTTTGCGCTAACGCTCGATCCGGCTGATCCGACGCGCTATATGGTCGACGGTGAAAGCGTGGCGATGACCCCGCTTACCGTGACCGTGCCGATGCCCGATGGCGCGCCCGACGTGACCCGCACGCTCTATTCCACCCGCCACGGCCCCGTGTTCGTCGCCCCGCAATCGGGCGTAACGTGGAGCGCGACCAGCGCCTTTGCGATGAAGGATGCCAATCGCGGCAATATGCGCGCGATCGACACCTGGCTGCGGATCGGACAGGCGAAAAGCGTGGGCGAGATCAACGCTGCGGTGAGCGAAACGCTCGGCATTCCGTGGGTCAACACCATCGCGGCGGATCGCCACGGGGATGCGCTACACGCCGATGTGACCGCCGTTCCCAATGTTTCGGCAGCCAAGATCGCCGCCTGTTCCACCCCGGTTTCCGGGCTTTTCGCCTCGCTCGCCACGCTGCTCGACGGCGCGCGCGCGGAATGTGATTGGGACGTAACCCCCGGCACCCCCGAACCCGGCCTGATGCCCGCATCCGATCAGGCGGCGACCATCGCGCGCGAATATCTCGCCAATTCCAATGACAGTTACTGGCTCAGCAACCCGCGCATCCCGCACCCTGCCCTGTCACCGATCCTTGGCCGCCACGCGAGCGAACTGACGCTGCGCAGCCGGTCGAACTTTACCGAAACCGAGGCGCTGCTGGCTGCGGGCAAGGTTGACCGGGCGCGGGCCAAGGCGATGGTGTTCGCCAACAAGACGCTGGCCGCTGATATGACGCTGGAACCGCTGCTGGCGCTGTGCGCGGACGCTGCCGAGCCATCACGCGGCTGCGCTGCGCTGGCGGGCTGGGACCGCCGCTATGAAGCGTCCAGCAAGGGCGCGGCGCTGTTCCGCGCGTTCTGGGCCAAGGCTGCGCGCATCCCCGGATTGTGGGCGGTGCCGTTCGATGCCGCCGATCCGGTGAACACCCCGCGCGATCTCAACACCGCTGCCATCGGCGACAAGCTGCTCGCCGCGCTGGGTGATGCGGTGGCCGAACTTGATGCCGCCGGGATTGCGCTCGATGCCGAATGGGGCAGCGTGCAACAGTGGCGCGCTGGCGGCCAGCGCATCGCCATTCACGGCGGCCCCGGCACCGCAGGCGTGCTCAATTATCAGGACGCGCGCCCTGCACCCGGCGGAGGTTTGGTGCCGGTGCACGGAACCAGCTATATCCAGATCGTCGGGTTTGATGATGCTGGCCCGGTAGTCGACGCGATCCTCAGCTACAGCCAGTCGACCGACCCGGCCTCCGCGCACTTCACCGATCAGACCAGCGCCTACGCCGCCAAGGCCTGGCACCGCCTGCCATTCCACGCCGATGACATCGCAGCGCAAACCATCACCCCGGCCAAGCAAATAGCGGAGTAATACCAAAGCGCGATGAGTCTGACTCATCGCGCTTTGGGTAAGCCCTTGCGGCGCTTGAGCATTTCCAGCGCGGGGATAGCGTCAGCATCTCAGCGTGCTGGTATAAGTACGGGGCGCAGAATTCAGCTAATCACAAATTGGCCCAGTCGATTGGCTGATGCCGGTCAAGCCGCCGCGATTGATCGGCCAGCGGATATTTCAGCCCTGATGCACAATTGAACAGCAGAACCTCCTCATCCGCGCTGACCAGGCCATCGCGCCGCGCCTTTTCATAGGCCGCAAGCGTCGCCCCGCCTTCCGGGCAAAGCAGCGTGCCATCATCGCGGGCGACCGCCGATACCGCGTCTTCGATGGCAGCATCGGACACGGCAATCGCAAACCCGCCGCTTTCGCGCACCGCGTCAAGGATCAGGAAATCGCCCACCGCCTGCGGCACGCGAATGCCTGCAGCGACGGTGGCCGGATCATCCCAACGCACCGCGTGGCGTTCCCCCTGTTCAAAGGCGCGCACCATCGGCGCGCAGCCTTCGGCCTGCACCGCCACCATGCGCGGACGTCCGGAGCCGATCAGGCCAATCGCTTCGAGTTCGGCAAAGGCTTTCCACATCCCGATCATCCCGGTGCCGCCGCCGGTCGGATAAAAGATCACATCGGGCACCCGCCAGCCGAGCTGTTCGACCAGTTCCAGCCCCATCGTCTTCTTGCCTTCGATCCGGTAGGGTTCTTTCAGCGTCGAAAGATCAAACCACCCCTGCGCGTCCTTGCCTGCCGCAACCAGCTTGCCGCAATCATCGATCTGGCCGTTGACCCGGTAAACCCGCGCGCCGTATGCCGCGATTTCGCGGATGTTGATTTCGGGCGTTTCTTCCGGGGCAAAGATTACCGCCTCGATCCCCGCCGCCGCTGCATAGGCCGCCGCAGCAGCGCCGGCATTGCCATTGGTGGGCATGGCGATCTTGGCGATGCCAAGCTCCTTCGCCATCGAAAGCGCCATCACTAACCCACGTGCCTTGAACGAGCCGGTGGGCAGGCGGCCTTCATCCTTGACCAGCAGACTGCGCGCGCCCAGCCGCGCCGCCGTGCGTGCAAGCGGCAGGATCGGGGTGGCGACCTCGCCCAGTTCAAGACGATTGGAAAAATCGGCCAAAGGCAGCAATTCGCGCCATTTCCACAGCGTCGCCGGGCGCGCGGCAAAGGTTTCCCGCGTCACCGCCGCGCGCAGGGCATCCAGATCATAGCGCACCAGCAGCGGCCGTCCGGCTGGCGACAATCCATGGATCTGGCCAGCCTCATGGCGTGTGCCGGTGAGCCCGCATTCAAGATGGCTGACAAAATACTCGCGTGGGGTGGTCATCGGAAACCTTCCAATTCTGATCGGCCGGAACCGACAGCATAGCCTACGTGCGCCTGCGCTCGATTGGGCAACCCGCCGAGGAGGTGGCGGAGACGCCGCCCGCCCTATTCGGTGTCCTTCCAGCCCCAGGCCAAGCGGCAGGGAAGGATGTTCAGCAATTCAAAGCCGCTGTCCACCCGATCAAAATACTGCTCGGTCAGGTTCTGGGCCGATTTGCTGAACTGATAGGTAAGGAACGCCCCGCCCGGCCGGATCGCGCGATGGGTGGCTGCGGCAATGCAGGGGCCAAGACCCTCTGGCAGAGTGGAAAATGGCAGGCCCGACAGGATATAATCGGCTTGATCGTGACCATGCGCGCGGATGATCTCCTCCACATCCTTCGCTGAACCATGGACGGCAATGAAGCGGCTGTCGCTGATGGTGCGATTGAGATAGTCGATGAACAGTTTGTTGGTATCGATGACGATCAAGGTTCCATCGCGCCGCAGCTTGTCGAGCACCGGGCGGCAGAAGGTGCCCACCCCGGGGCCATATTCAACGAACAGCCTGCAGCGGCCCCAATCGACGGGCCCAAGCATCTTCCTGATCGTGAAGCGGGACGACGGGATGATCGAACCGACCATCACCGGATGCTCCAGAAAACCTTGGAAAAAGACGCCCCATGGCCCGAAGAATTTCCGCAATTTCTGCTTCCACCGCGTAGCCGTGCGCTCTAGCGAAACCTCATAACCGGCCATTATCAATCAGCACCCCTCGCCATGCCCCCGCCGCGAGGACCAATCAGCACAATCGCGGAATCGCAAACTCGCTGCCACTTTGCAAGGCATTCCCCACAGGGCGCGCAGTTGCGGCTGTTTGTCTGTCGTGGTCCCTGGGTTGAGGGCCAGGCTCAAAAACCACCCTCGCCTCATCTTCGATATGGCCCCCACAGACGTTGGATGCGGGTGGAAATCGGAAGATTTGGGTGGACGGCAAAGAGCAAAAACCCTCGGAAATCCAAGGGGGTGAAGGGAATCGCGAAATTCATTTAGAAACATGATATATAATGTGTTTTCTGATCGACGTGACTGAGATACCCCCAATCGTACCCCCAGAAATCTTACCTGATGGATCCTAGACCAAGGCGAAGTGCGCGCGCTTGTCGTACCTTCGCCAGAGCTCGCCTCGCCCCTCAATGACAAGGAAAGCTGTGAGCCGACCTGCTTCAGAGGCTTGGCTGGCCACCATGGCAGCTGCTCGCCTGGTTATGCTAGGCGCGTGACAATCGTGACAATGCAGCCAAGATTGACCATCATCCCTTCCTCCTTTCCGGCAGGGCCGCTCAGCCTGCGGCATGCGGTCTGCCTACCGGCGAGGGTGGGAGGAGGAGGGAAAATCGGAATCGCTGCCCTGGCGCGGGCCAGCGGGCGAAGCCCGCCACACGGGGGCGACTATTCCGGTTTGGGAACGGGTAGTGTATCAGTTTGAAT
>JAHJSJ010000184.1 GCA_018830415.1 Alphaproteobacteria bacterium
CAAGCGTCGCCACCGCGTGCAACGCCTTGAGCCGATCTGCCCCGGCATCGCTGGCGAAGGTGCCGCGCGGGCGGAAAATCGCCTCGTCCGGCCCATTTGCCCAATCTTCGGGCACCACCACTTCGCTTGGGCCAATCCGCGCCAGCGCCGCGCCGAGCATTTCGGGCGCGCATTCCTCCAGCACCATTGCGCCGGTTGAAACATCGCAGGCGGCGATCCCGATTGCCCCGCGCAATTCCGCCAGCGCAACCAGCACATTGGCGCGGCGCGGTTCGAGCAGCGCCTCCTCGGTCAAAGTCCCGGCGGTAACCAGCCGCACAATCGCCCGCCCCACCAGCACCTTGGACGATGGCGTGCCTTCGCGCTTCGCCCGCGCCCTGGCTTCATCGGGCGTTTCGATTTGTTCGGCAATCGCCACCCGGCAGCCCGCCCGGATCAGCCGCGCAAGATAGCCTTCCGCCGAATGCACCGGCACGCCGCACATCGGGATCGGCTGGCCATCATGTTCGCCCCGCGTGGTCAGCGCAATATCGAGAATTGCCGCTGCGGCCTTCGCATCGTCGAAGAACAGCTCGAAGAAATCGCCCATCCGATAGAACAGCAGCGCGTCGCCCGCTTCCTCTCGCAGCGCGAGGTATTGCGCCATCATCGGGGTGGGTTTGGATTCGGTGGGCGCGGCCATAGCTGCATTGCCTAGACACCAGCGTTGCGATTCGGAATGTCTGCCCTTACGGATGTCCCCGGAGTTGCGTCATTTCCGCCCTTTCGCGGTGCCGCCCTCCTCGCTAAGCGGGGGGCGGATTTCGCCAAGCGCACACAAAAAGGGATCAGGCACCATGGCCGAAGAGAACAAGGGTGGCTTCACCACCCGCGAGGCATTGTTCTATCACGAGACGATCCGCCCCGGTAAGCTGGAGATCGTCGCGACCAAGCCGATGACTTCGCAGCGCGATCTCAGTCTCGCCTATTCGCCGGGCGTTGCTGCGCCGGTTGAAGCGATCGCCGCCGATCCATCGCTCGCCGCGCGCTATACCGTCAAAGGCAATCTGGTCGGGGTCATTTCCAATGGCACTGCGATCCTCGGCCTCGGCAATCTCGGCGCGCTTGCTTCCAAGCCGGTGATGGAAGGCAAAGCGGTGCTGTTCAAGCGGTTTGCCGACGTGGACGTGTTCGATATCGAACTCGATACCGAAGACCCCGAAGCCTTCATCAATGCGGTCGCGCTGATGGAGCCGACCTTTGGGGGCATCAACCTTGAAGATATCAAAGCGCCCGAATGCTTCATCATCGAAGCGGCATTGCGCGAACGCATGAAGATCCCGGTGATGCATGATGATCAGCACGGCACCGCGATCATCACCGCGGCGGGCCTGCTCAACGCCTGCCACCTGACCGGGCGCGATTTTCGCGATGTGAAGGTGGTGGTCAACGGCGCAGGCGCGGCGGCGATTGCCTGCACCGCACTGATCAAGACGATGGGCGTGCGCCACGATAATGTGATCATGTGTGACCGCACCGGCCCGATCACGCCGGGCCGCGCAGACGTGGATCAGTGGAAAAGCGCCCACGCGGTCGCCACTACCGCCACCAGTCTGGAAGAAGCGTTGGTGGGCGCGGATATCTTCCTCGGTCTGTCGGCAGCCGGTGCGCTGAAGCCCGAATGGGTGCGCAAGATGGCGGACAGGCCGATTATCTTTGCGATGGCCAACCCGGTGCCCGAAATTATGCCCGACGCTGCCAAGGCTGTGCGCCCCGATGCGATCATCGCCACCGGGCGCAGCGATTTTCCCAATCAGGTCAATAATGTGCTGGGCTTCCCGTTCATCTTTCGCGGCGCGCTGGATGTGCAGGCGACCACCATCAACGAAGAGATGAAAGTCGCCGCAGCCGAGGCGATTGCCGAACTCGCCCGTCGCAGCGTGCCCGAAGAGGTCGCGTCGGCCTATGGCAAGAACCACAAGTTCGGCACCGATTACATCATCCCCGCCCCGTTTGATCCGCGCCTGATCGAAGTCGTGTCGTCCGCCGTGGCCAAGGCAGCGATGGATTCGGGCGTGGCGCGCGCGCGGATCGACGATTTCGACGCCTATCGCATCCAGCTGCGTTCGCGCCTCAACCCCACCACCTCGGTGCTGAGCGGGGTTTACGAAGTCGCCAAGGCCCATCCCAAACGCATGGTGTTTGCCGAAGCCGAAGAAGAAGTGGTGCTGCGCGCCGCGATCCAGTTCCGCGATTTCGGCTATGGCACGCCGATCCTCGTGGGGCGCACCAAGGCGGTGGTCGACAAGCTGCATCAGCTTTCGGTGTCCGATCCCGGCAGCTTTGAAATCCAGAACTCGGCCGATAGCGAACACGTGCCCGCGATGGTCGATTTCCTCTACAAGCGGCTGCAACGGCGCGGCTTTACCGAACGTGACGTGCGCCGGATGGTCAATCAGGAACGCAACGTGTTCGCCTCGCTGCTGGTGGCGCTGGGCCACGGCGACGGGATGATTACCGGCATGACCCGCACCTTTGCGCAAACCGTGCGCGAGGTGAACCTGGTGCTCGATCACAAGGACGGCGCGGTGCCGTTCGGCGTTCACATGATGATCGGCAAGAACCACACCACCTTCCTCGCCGATACCACCATCAACGAACGCCCCAACGCAGCCGAACTTGCCCATATCGCCCGCGAAACCGCAGCGGTTGCGCGGCGCATGGGGCACGAACCGCGCGTCGCGTTCCTCAGCTATTCGACCTTCGGCAACCCGTCGGGCCAATGGCTGGGCAATATTCGTGAAGCGGTGGCGATCCTTGATCGTGAGGAGCCCGGCTTTGAATATGAAGGCGAAATGGCACCCGATGCCGCGCTTAACCCCAGGGTGATGGAGCTATACCCGTTCAGCCGCCTGTCCGGCCCGGCCAATGTGCTGATCATGCCGGGGCTGCAATCGGCCAACCTTTCGGCCAAGCTGCTGCGCGAATTGGGCAGCAACGCCACCATCGGCCCGATGATGATCGGCATGGAAAAGCCGGTGCAGATCGTGCCGATGACCGCGACTGTGCCCGATGTGCTGACGCTGGCGGTGCTGGCGGGCGCGGGGGTTGTGGGGTGACCCAGAATGGCCGGAAAGCGCTCTAGCCCCCGCCCTTAGGCGGCGAGGCGCCAGCGGTAGGTTATGTTGACCCGGTCTGACAGCAGCAGATAGGGCAGCCATACCGCGATGCTGATCGCGACCTTCTGGAGGTTGCCTTCGAGCAGGCTGACCAGCGGTTCCACCACATTGTGGGGCAGGGACCCGATCCGGGAAATCTGATCCGCGATCATCATCTGCATGACGATATCGGTCAGCCATACGAACAACAGCATCCGCGGGAACAGCGGAATGTTGCGCAGCGCCATCACGAAGGCGACCATGTAGAAAAAGTTCATCACGATCACGTCCAGCGCCATCACCACGAACATCGCCATCGCCCAATCGGGGGCGTGGGCGCTCATCGCGGGGATCGCCAGAAAGAATTCGCCGCTGCGGATCACCACGTTGATCATCAGGCCGATCAGCAGCGATGCCAGAAAGCCGACCGGGCCGAACATCGGATGCTGGCGGGCTTCATCGGCGCTGACCCTTTGCCATTTGCCGATGAAGGCCAGGTGGAAATCGGGCCGCTGGCGCGCGTATTTGCCGGAATAGGCGGAACGGGCGATCAGATAGCCCGCAATCGGGGCGGCGATGATCGCGCCGTAAATCATCACCATCGGCCATGCATCCCCGGCGTTATCGACCGGGGTGGCGGAAAAGGTCATGCGCAACGCCGCCGCGATCCCGGCAAATGCCACCCATCCCGCGGCCATCCATACCATGTTGCGCGAAAGGAACGGGGGGATGGCGATACTGCGTTGATAGACCGAGCGGCTCCACCCGGAAAACCAGCTGTGAAAAGCACGGCATGCGGCGTTCAGGTAAGCCAAGGTTTCCTCCGACCGGTTTCACGCCGCCTGCGATTCGCGAATCGGCACGAAAATCGGTGCTGAAGCCGGGGGCGATTCGTTTCAGGCGATGAAAACTGGTTTAGAATGAAACACCTTCCGGCCAGTTAATTGATACGTTAACCCAGCGCATTAACAAAGTTTTTTGTTAACACCTTGATAACCAAACAACTTTGTTTTTTGCTTAATAAATCGTTGCCCCGTGCAGCAAACCGCAGCATTATGAAGGCGTTCGGGGGGATCTGAACAAACGGGGGCACGGGTAACGTGTTCTTTCAAAAAAATAACATGGTCGTGCATCCCTAAAGGGAAGATTCCTTCGGCAGGCGTCCCGCCGGCGAGACCGGTCTGGCGTGTTTTCAATCGGCCACAATGGCCTTCTGATACGTAAGGACTGTAACATGACAAATCTGATCAAGAATTTCCTTAACGACGAAGCCGGCGCTTCGGCTGCTGAATATGCCCTGCTTCTGGCGATCATCGGCATTGGTATTGCTGTTGCTGCCGGTGCGCTCGGAACCGCGATCACGGGAGCGCTGAATAACGCTGCTACCACCATCACTACCGGGACTCCCCCGGCAGCGTAAGAGAGGCGAGGATCCGTGCAGCACGCGCTGCACGGATCCTTTTCTATTGGGTGTGCGTTACTAGGGGGGCGGCAGGTGCAAAATCGAAATATCTTTATCGTGATCGGCGCACTTGTGATCGCCGCCTTTACGGTGTTTCTGGTCAACGCCTACCTGACAGGCGTTCAACAGAGCGTCGAGCGGCAGGCAGAAACGCAAGACGTAACGCCGATTGTCGTCGCCACCCAGCCGCTCGATTTTGGTGATCCGCTCACGCCTGAAAATGTCAGGCTCCAGAACTTCCCCGCCAACTCGGTTCCGCAAGGCGCGTTCCCCACAGTAAGGGCAGCGCTGGCCGATAACCGCGTGGCGCTGCGCCCGATTGTGCCGGGTGAACCGGTGCTGGCTGACAAGGTCAGCGGCGCCAGCGGCCGCGCCGTGCTCGCCGCCAATCTGCCCGAAGGCATGCGCGCCGTCGCCATCCCGGTGACAGAAGTGACCGGGGTTTCCGGATTCGTGCGCCCCGGCGATACAGTCGATGTCATCATGACCCGCCAAATCCCCGGTGACGGGGCAGAGGCCAGCGATCTGATGTCCGACATCATCCTTGAACGGATCAAAGTGCTCGCCATAGATCAGGTCGCCAACGAAGGCGCGACCGAGGCGCAGGTGGGCAAAACCGCAGTGCTGGAAGTTGACCCGCTACAGGCCCAGCAACTGGCCATCGGAACCAAGCTTGGCACGCTCAGCCTGGCGCTGCGCAATGTCGAATCGCAGGAAGAAACCAAGGGCCGCACCCTGACCAACCGCGATGTTGGCAATGCGCGGCTGTATATCCGCAAACGCCCGACCCAGCAGGCGCCTTCGATGGCCCAGCCCGGCGCCATCGCGCAGGCCGGCGGCGCAATGGCGCGGCCCATGCCCAGCGGGCCAAGCATGACGATTTATCGCGGCGTTGAAGGCCAGGCCTACCCGGTCAACCTTCTGGGGGGGAGATAGGGATCATGAAGAATATTCTGGCAGCGGCCCTGCTGGCATCAGCCACGCTGGTCGCGGTTCCCGCACAGGCCCAATCTTCGGGCGCGGATATCCACGCAGGCGAAATCGAAGTGGCGATCAACAAAAGCCAGATCGTCACCGCCGACCGCGCGATTGACCGCGCGATGATCGGCAGTGAAGCAATTGCCGATGTTCTGCCGGTGTCCGACCGGTCAATCTACATCCTCGGCAAATCGGTCGGCACGACCAGCCTCACGCTGTATGACAAGATGAACCGCGTGATCGCGGTGATGGACATTTCGGTTGGCCCCGATGTGGAATCGCTGCGCACCCAGCTTGATGAAATGTTCCCCGGCCAGACGATTGATGCGCGCCTGACCAACGGCAAACTGATGCTGTCGGGCACGGTCAAGGATGCAGGCGTCGCCAGCCGCGCGGCCCGCCTTGCCAGCGCGTTTGCGGGCGATGAAGTGATCAACATGCTGTCACTCGGCAGCCCGCAGCAGGTGATGCTGGAAGTCCGCTTTGCCGAAGTGAACCGCACGGTCGGCGAAAAGCTCGGCGTCAGCGGTTTTGCCAACTCGCTTGGCGGCAGTTTCCGCGGCGTGACCGGCAGCGGCGCCTCGGCGCGCTCGGATGGGCTGGGGGGCAATCAGCTCGGCATCGATCCGATCCTCGACAATTTCGGCATTTTCAGCGCGCTGTTCAGCATTGGCGATGTCGATATCGAAGCCTTCCTCAACGCACTCGAAGAACAGGGCATGTCCAAAACCCTGGCGGAACCGACACTGGTTGCGCTGTCGGGCGAAAAGGCATCCTTTCTTGCAGGCGGCGAATTTCCGATCCCGGTTGTGCAGGGCGGCAATTCCAGCGGCGGCACCGGCGGCGGTCAGGCGATCACGGTTGAGTTCAAATCCTTTGGCGTCAGTCTGGGTTTCACCCCGACCGTGCTGGGCGACAATCTTATCAACCTGATCGTGGAGCCGGAAGTCAGCTCGCTCGACCCTTCGGCTTCGGTCACGATCAATGGCCTGACCATTCCGGGCCTGCAAACCCGGCGCGCGTCCACCACGCTGGAACTGCGCGACGGGGAAAGCTTTGTTCTTGGCGGGCTGCTGCGCACCGAGTTTCAGACCAATGTCCAGCAATTGCCGATCCTCGGGTCGATCCCGATCATCGGTTCGCTGTTCCGGTCAACCCAGTTCCAGAAGGGCGAAACCGAACTGCTGATCGTGGTCACGCCGCGTCTGGTGCGGCCGATCCGCCCCGATCAGGTGCAGCTGCCAACCGATCGCGTGGCCGATCCCGATGCGGTTGAAACGCTGTTGTTCGGTCAGGATTACAAGCCCAAGACGCTGCCACCAGCCGCGCCTGCGGGGCAACCGCGCACTCAGGGAGACGGCTATGAATATTGATCGCATTGTTCTGGCCATCGCGGGCAGCGCGCTGCTGAGCGGCTGCGCGACCTACGGCAATCTTGACGGGGCCTATGATCCCGAAGCGTTTGGAGAGGCGAACCGGCAGACCTATGCCGCGATGGTCGTCAATCCCGAACCGGTTTACACCGAAGACGCGGCCCACAGCGGCGAAAAGGCAGCCGATGCGATTGATCGTTATCGCGAAGATGCGGTCAAGCAGCCCGAACGCCTGTCGACTTCGGAAGTTCCCGAAGGCGGATGAGGCAGAGGGGCAGATCCATGATTGCAAAGCGACTCTTCATCGATTTTGCAAAGGCTCGCGATGCGGCGATTGCCCCCCTGTATGCGCTGGCATTGTTCGGGCTGATCATGATTGCCGGGGTCGGCTGGGATTACAGCCGCCTGGCGACGATGGACAGCGAACTGCAGAACGCCGCCGATCAGGCCGCGCTGGCCGCCGCCACGCAGCTGACCGGGGTTTCGGGCGCAATGGCCAATGCAGAAGCCGCCGCAACCAACTTCCTCGCCACCGACGGCAGCGCCTGGGCCAACGAAACCAAACTTGCCAATGAACCTGATTCACCCGGACGCACGGTTGGCTTGGCGAGCTTCGAATTTTTCCAGACTTGGGATCACACGAACGACGTGCCCGGCCCGGTGGCGACCACCGACGCCAATGCGCGCTACGTGCGGGTCACGGTCGACGGGCGCGAGGCATTTTACGCGCTGACATCGATTGGCGGGCTGATTTCTTCGGGACTGGTCGGTGCAAATGCGGTGGCGACGCTGGAAGCCGCCGCCTGCAACGTGCCGCCGCTGATGGTCTGCGCACCAACCGGCAATGCAGGCTACCCCGGCACGAGCGAGATCGGCATCGCGCTCGACCTGCGCGAACGGCCGCAGAGCAGCGAGGATTTCAACCCCGGCACCTTCGATCTTCTCGACATCGATTATGAAGATATCGATCCGAACCAGCAGAACCGGACGCTGGGGCTGAATTCAGACCTGCTCGGCTGCACTTCGGCACAGATTACCACGCGGCCAGGTGCGCGCGACACGGAAAACACCGCGATCAACACCCGTTTCGGCATCTATCCCAATGGGCAGAACTTCGCCTGCGAGGCCAATGGCGATTTCTGCCCCGCTGACGTGACCCGCAACGATTTGGTGCGGCGGGTGTCGGTCAACAACAAATTCGACGAGGCAACCTGTCAATCCGCCACGGGCGGAGATTTGATACCTGCTTCAGAAGTGCCCGTCGTTCCCCCTTTAACTGCTCCGGTGCCAAATCAGGGCTTCCCGCTTGATACGTGCCAAACCGACGGAAGCACCCGCTGCCTCAGCTTTGGCGATGGCGACTGGCTGTGGCAGGACTATTTCAGGGATGTCCATAATATGGCACCGCCAGAAGATCTGGTCATGAAAAAGGCCGGGCAGCCTACGCGATTTGAAGTCTATCAGTGGGAACGCGCCGATGCGTCGCGGACCGCAGTCAAGCAACTCGCCCGCGTCCCCGATAGTAACGGAAATGGAGGCACGCTCTACTGCACCGCCCCGCGCCCGATTCAAGGCACGCCGGTCGTGCCGTCGTCCACCCAAAAGGATCGCCGTATCGTAACCGTGGCGGTGGTGGACTGTGATGGTCAGGGTGGCCGGTTTGATGTCAACACCTTCAGGTTTGTCGATCTTTTCCTGCTTGGCCCCATTACCGGCCCAGCCGGGGCAGGCGAGCTCAAGGCGGAGTTGATCGGCCCGGCAAAGCGCGCCGATGGCGGCAGCGGGTTCCAGACCTTTGGCCGCAAAAAGCCGGTGCTGGTGCAATGATCCGCCGTTTCACCCGGAACCGCGGGGGAACCGCCGCGACCGAATTTGCGCTGATGTTGCCGTTGATGCTGGCGCTGATTTTCGGGTCGATGGAGGCCGGGCATTTCTTCTGGACGCAGCACAAGATCGTCAAATCGGTGCGCGATGGCGCGCGTTTCGCCTCGCGGCTCGATGTCGAACGCCTGTGCGCGGGCGATGCCGCGCTGCTGGAGGAAATTCGCAATGTCACGGCAACCGGCCAATTCGCGGCAGGCGGCACCCCCAAGGTTCCTGGCTGGGACCCGGCGGACGTCGTGGCCACTCCTTCTTGCGGACAATTTGTCGATACCGGGATATATGCCGATCTGGGCGGGCAGGGGCCGCTCATCACAGTTGATTCAGGCCCGGTCGCCTACCCTTCGATCCTTTCCGGCCTTGGCTTTATCGATGACACGGTGAACCTCTCGGCCAAGTCGAGCGCGGCGGTGATGGGCATATGAGCCGCGTTTTGCCCTTTTTGCGCAACACCCGCGCCGCATCCGCAGCCGAGTTCGTGCTGGTTCTTCCACTGGCGCTGCTGCTGCTGTTCGGCATCATCGATGTCGGCAATTACGCATGGACGCTCAACGAATACGAAAAAGCGACCCAGATGGGCACCCGCTTTGCGGTTGTTAACAATATGGTTTCTTCCGCATTCGCTACGGAAACCACGGAAACCTATGTCGGGACCAACTGCAATGGCACCGCGCTGAGGGCCGGTGACAGGATTTGCCGCGAAGCACTGGGCACACTCGAATGCAGCAGCACCGGGTGCGTGTGTGCTGCCGCGCCCTGTCCCGGCGACACTGGCTCGGATGCAGCCGCTTTTAACGAGCTGGTCACACGCATGCAGGTATTTCAGCCTGACATAACGGCGGAATCGGTGCGTATAGAATATCAGGGATCGGGGCTGGGTTTTGCCGGTGATCCCAACAAGCCTGAAATTGCCCCGCTTGTCACCGTACGAATCGTAAATGCGACGTACAATCCAATCAGCCTATCGCCTTTCGGTGCCGCAGTTCCTCTTCCCGACTTCTCCTATTCGTTGACGCTCGAAGATGGAGAGGGAGCATCTTGAAGCTGAAATGGATAACCACATGACTAAGTCTGAAACCCTCACCCTGTTCCGCCGCCTGCCAGCGCGAATGTGCGCTTGCGTGGTGGCGTCAGACGATGAGTTGGCGCGTCTGGAAAGCCAATTTCCCGAACAGTTCCGGCAGATTTTCACCAGCGTTGCCTTGCCGACCAACGCGGCGCTCCCCGCGCTTCCCGTGACGAAAAGCACTGTTCTGGTGATCGAGGTCAATCCGGGACTGCCCGGCTCGATCGGGCGTATCGAACAGGCGCGCTCCAGATATCCGGACCTGCCGATCATCGCCGCGGTCGAAAGCCTTGATCTCAGCAAGGTTCGCACGCTGATGCGGCTGGGCATCAAGGATGTGGTCGCGCTGCCCTTCAACGCTGATGAACTGCTTCCGGTCATCATCGACCTTAGCACCCAGTGTGCCAATCAGTCGGCCGGTCTTGCCCCGATGCAGGCAGTGGTTCACTCGTCTGGAGGGATTGGGGCCAGCACGGTCGTTTCGCACCTCGCGGCCGCGATAACCGAACAGAACGAAGACGCGCGCTGCTGCATTGTCGATCTCGATTGCCAATTCGGTGAGCAGGCCAGCCTGTTCGGCGTCTCGCCCAGCACGAGTGTAGTTGATTGCCTTGATGCAGGCGACCGGCTCGATTGGGACATCATTGCCAATGCCGTGACCAACGTTCGGCCCAGGATCGACCTGCTGGCCGCCCCGCGTGATATTCCGCCGCCGGAAACGATCGATGCCGACCAGTTGCTCAGGCTGCTGACGATGCTGCGGCAGAATTACGATCACGTGCTGCTCGATTTCCCGGCCGGGTGGACGAACGCCGGTCTGTCGGCCGCATGTGCATGCAATCGCCTGCTGCTGGTCGTGGATCAATCGGTGCGCAGCATCAGCCGGGCAAGCAAGACCATCGCGCTGCTCGACAGCGTGGATGTCGCCCCAGGCAATGTCACACTGGTGGTCAATTGCGCTGAAAAACGCCTGTTCCAGGTTATCGGCGCGCAGGCCGTCGGTGACACGCTAGATCGGGAGATCGCCGCCGTCATTCCATTGGTGAAAACCGGCCTGCAAGAAGCGCAGGTTCGCGGCTTCCTGTTCAGCGAAGAGGAGCCTCGCAGCGCCTTTGCCAAAGCCTTTGCCCAGCTGGCCAGAACTGATTTTTCGGACGGTGAACAGTCATGAAATGGTCCGTCAAGAAGACTGGCATTCAGACCGAACAGACGATTGATCCGGAACAACCGTATGTCGCCCCGGTTACTGAGGCAGCGCTGTTCCACGATGAGGCGCAGGCCGCCTTGCTTGAGCTCAAGATTTCGATCCACCGTTCGCTGCTCGACAAGATCAACCTTTCCGCGCTGGACAAGCTGCCGCGTCCGACCATCCGCGCAGAAGTCGCCGAAATCATTGGCGAGATTCTGGCTGACCAAAAGGAAAAGCTGAACCGCGCCGAACGTGAGGCACTGGTCGATGATGTTCTGGACGAACTGCTTGGCCTTGGCCCGCTTGAGCCACTGTTGCAGGACGAATCGATCACCGACATTCTGGTGAACGGCCCCAAGACGGTCTTTGTCGAGCGTTTCGGCAAGCTGGAGCGCGCGGCAACGATGTTTCAGGATGAACGCCATCTCATGCGGATCATCCAGAAGATCGTCAGCGCGGTTGGTCGCCGGATTGACGAATCCTCGCCATTCGTCGATGCCCGGCTGGCAGACGGATCGCGTGTCAATGCGATTGTCGCTCCGCTTGCGGTTGATGGTTCGCTGCTTTCCATCCGCAAGTTCGCGAAAAAGCGGATCGGCATGGATCGGCTGGTCGAATTCGGAAGCCTTACCCCGGCAATGGCGGATATCCTGCGCGCGGTGGTCGCCATGCGCCGGAATGTCTTGATCAGCGGCGGCACCGGTTCGGGCAAGACCACCCTGCTCAATGCGCTGTCATCATTCATTGATGGCAGCGAACGCATCGTTACCATCGAAGACAGCGCCGAACTGCAATTGCAGCAGGAACATGTGGCACGGCTGGAAACCCGGCCCTCCAATATCGAGGGCAAGGGCGAGATATCCCAGCGCGATCTCGTGAAAAATGCGCTGCGCATGCGCCCAGACCGGATCGTGGTTGGCGAAGTCCGGGCCGGCGAAGCATTTGACATGCTTCAGGCCATGAACACCGGCCATGATGGATCGATGACCACTGTTCACGCCAACACGCCCCGCGATGCGCTGGCGCGTGTCGAGCAGATGATCGGGATGAGCGGTATTGATATGCCGGCCCGGTCAGCCCGCGCGCAGATTGCATCGGCGGTCGATGTCGTAGTGCAGGTCGGCCGCCTGTCGGATGGCCGGCGCAAGGTGATGAGTGTCTCGGAAGTGACCGGCATGGAAGGCGACACCATCACGATGCAGGAAATCTACCGCTTCAAGATGACAGGCCGGACCGAGAATGGCGACGTTCTGGGCCGGTTTGAAGCGACCGGAATCCGGCCAAAGTTTGCCGCCGATGCGGCGACTGCCGGGATCAACCTCAGCGCCGATCTGTTCCGCCCTGAACACGGGGCAGAGACAGCATGACGGATGCTTTTCTGAGATTGGGAATCCTGCTCGCGCTGTTCGCGACAACCTTTATCGTGGTGCAGGCGGTTCTCAATGTGGCCTGGGCCCGCCGTTCGCGCTTGAATACCATCAATCAGCGCTTGAAGTTGATCAGTGAAGGCCGCAGCCGAGACGAGATCATATCAGTTCTTCGGAAGAACACGGGCAGCGATTTTTCCGCTTTCCCGCAGCCGTTGGCCAGTTTGTTGGCAGCGCTGGAACGTTCGTTGCGTGCCGCCGGAGTGCCATTTGCAACCAGTCTGGTCGTTTTTGCGATGGCGGTTGCTTTCGGACTGCTGGTTGCCGTGATCGGAATCGCGGCGGCGATGAGCGGTTTCACCATGTCGGCGGGCACAGTTCTGCTGATCGTCACGCTGTCCTTTTGTGCTGCCGTGTTGCTGCCCGTGCTGGTGGTGAACGCCTTGGCGCAAAGGCGCCGCAAGCGGATGGAAGAACAGTTCCCGATCAGCCTTGATGTTTTCATCCGCGCGCTGCGCGCAGGCCACCCAGTGGCTTCGGCCATCGATCTCCTGACTCGGGAAATGCCCGATCCGATCGGCAGCGAATATGGTCTGGTCGCGGATGAGGTGTCCTACGGAGCCGAGCTTGCTGACTCGCTTGCAGGCATGGCGGAAAGATGGGGGCTTGAAGATATCCGGATGTTCGTTGTCTCACTCTCGGTGCAGAACGAGACGGGCGGCAATCTGGCCGAAATCCTTGAAAATCTCGCATCTGTCATTCGCGCCCGCGCAAGCCTCTACCTCAAGGTTCGTGCGCTGAGTTCCGAAGGCAGGATGACGGGATGGATTCTGACCATTCTTCCGGTCGGAGCCTTTCTGGCGTTGTTTATCATAAATCCCGCTTTCTACCTCGATGTTGCAGATGACCCGGCCTTTATCATCGGCTTTGTTGGGCTTATTGTGATGTATGCCATTGGTTTTGCGACGATCCGCATGATGATCAACATCAAGGTCTGACGGCGATGATTGATCTTATAGCAAGCAGCCCTGTCATAAAGACTGCCGTTCTGTTCGGTATCTTTGCGGTCATTGCATTTTTTGCCTTTGTCGGCTTGAATCTCGCGCTTCGCCGGCGCGATGAGCGGATTGCTCTTGAAAAACTGGTTGCCGTGCGGCCGGATCAGGGCTTTTCCGGTAGTCTGCGGAGCGACCGGAACACCAGTGCCTGGGCGCGCATGGCCCAGAGGATCGAACAAGCCGGGCTGAGCCTCGCTGACTCAAAGGATGACCGCCTCAGCGCCAAGCTTAAGGAGGCAGGGTATAGCAGTCCCTCGGCACCCCGCATCTTCACCTTGATCCGGCTTACACTGGTGTTTGCGCTCCCTGCGATTGTGCTGACGGTGATGTTTCTCACGGGCGAGCGTCCGGAACTGTTTACAATCTACATTGTCGGTTCTGCATTGGGATTGGCTGGCCTTTTCCTTCCGAATCTCGTCGTCAGCGCCAAAGCCGATCGCCGTAAACAGGCCATTGTGAATGGCTTTCCCGATTGCCTTGATCTGATGCTCGTTTGTGTCGAGGCGGGGCTAGGGATCGAGGCGGCAATGGATCGCGTTGGTCGAGAGGTCGTGCAGGCGCATCCGCTGGTTTCCGAACTGCTTTCCGCCACAGGTTTCCAGCTGCGCGCAGGGGCATCGCGCGAGGAGGCTTTCCGGAGCCTTTCCGAATCCGCCGGCGTGGATGAAATCCGCTCGTTTGCGACGCTGCTGATCCAGTCCGACAAACTCGGCACCAGCCTGGGCAGCACGCTTCGCGTCTATGCAGAAGAAATGCGCGAAAAACGCAAAATGCGCGCCGAGGAAAAGGCGCACCGGCTACCAGTTCTGATTTCGATACCCCTGGTGGTTTTCATGTTGCCGGTGATGATCGGGGTGCTGATGCTGCCCGCCGGCATACGGGTTGTCCGTGAACTTGCTCCAGCATTGACAGGAGGATAGCGATGAAAGTTTGGGCTATAGTCGGCGCGACATTGTGTCTGGCAACTGCGGGATGTGCATCACTTGATTTCACCCCGCGATCCAAGACCGCGCAGCAGACCGATATGAGCGCATATTTTGCTGAACGCCTTGAGGTTGGCCGAGCCCATCTGGCGGCGGGTCGCCCGACCAAGGCGATCGAAGCCTTCCGGCAGGCTTCCTACAATCATGCGCTGGCACCCGATGCATTCAATGGGATGGCAGTGGCCTATTCCACGCTGGGCCGTGACGATGTCGCCCGGGATCTGTTTGCACGGGCGGCCGAGCTTGACCCGACCGATCAACGCTATTGGCGAAACCTTGCGCGGGTGGACGAGCGGATCATGCTGGCCAAGCAGACCCCGCGAGCAGTATCCCCCGCAGTCGAAGCTACGGTGGTTGCTCCAACTGCCACAGCAGCGGCTGGAGAAGACGATGCGCCGCAGGCGCGCCCATTGAGGATGGCCAAGGCCAAGGAAGTGTTCATCCGCACACTCCCGGTTGGCCAGGCTTCGGGGGCCAAGGTTCCGGAAAAGAAGCTGGAAGGCGCAATCGTCAGATCGGCTATCCTGGTAACCGCGCCGAGGCCGCGATCCAATTATCCGATCCGGGTCAATGTGACGCCGACCCGGAAGATTGCTGCCGTATCACGGCAGGGCGAAGGCACAGCATCGCTGCCAATCCGCATCTTCCTCAACAAAAATTGAACTTGATCGGCTGACCCGTGCCTCCTTTCGAGATCTTTGCCTTTCTGCTGTTGGCCGGCCTCGCAGGGTTTGGGGCCTGGACTGATATTGCCAACCGGCATCTTTCCAACTGGCTTAGCCTTGCGACATTGGTGGCCGGATTGGTGTTTGCCGCAATAGGCGGAACGCCTACCGATTTCCTGAGCCATCTTGGGCATTTCGCCGTCGCCTTGGCGATCGGTCTGGCGCTGTTTGCCGGTGGTGTCTGGGGCGGGGGTGACGGAAAGTTCTATGCTGCGGTCGCAGCATGGTTCCCGATCAGCCTGTTTTTTAATTTGATTTTCGCGATCTCGATGGTTGGTTTGGCAATGCTGATCGTCATGTTGATAAAATCCCGAGGGCGCCTGTTTCGCAAGGATACAAGGGGTGTGCCCTATGGCGTTGCGATTGGCATGGGGGCGCTGGTCGCGCTTGGGCAGCAGATTTGGTAAAATATCTCCTCTTCCACGGATTGCGCCAGATGGCGTGGACAGGTGCGATCGTCGCGCTGTCGTTCCCGGCTTACCTTTCCGCAGAGGATGCTCTATCTACTGAGAATGATGAACCGCCCACGTCCAGCGAGCGATCGGATGCGATCAGTCCAACCTATTCACCGATCAGTATCGCGGCACCGGTAGGGAAAATAAGCCTCGCAAAGGCTGGCGACGAACTGGGTGAGCGACGGTTTGAGGCCAGGAGCACCGCGGCAGGTGTAAGCGTCGTGTCATTTTCAAGAACTCGGCCGCGCCGGAACGCCAGCGGAATGCCATTGATCGGCTATCCGGCAGGGCTACCATTGCACAATGGTCGGCTCTCCAGCGGTTTCGGCTACCGGTTCCATCCGCTTTCCGGGCGCTATCAGCCCCATGCTGGGGTTGATCTGGCAGCGCCAATGGGGGCTCCGGTGGCCGCAACGGCTGATGGAATGGTTGGCTCGGCTGGGTGGATGGGAGGATATGGCCTGACGGTCGAGGTCGACCACGGGAGCGCAATCCAGACCCGCTATGCCCACCTTTCCGCGATGGCCGTATCGCCGGGCCAAAGCGTCAAGCAGGGGCAGATCATCGGATTTGTCGGTTCGACGGGCCGCTCCACCGGCCCCCACCTGCATTACGAGGTCAGGGTCGCCGAGGTGGCAATCGACCCATTGCCTTGACCAAGCAGATGGGGCGGAAAGCGCCCTGAAAACGCGTTCAATCCCCGACCATATCACCCGGCGTGCCCAGATGCGGGGCTTCGTGCGTAGCCCAATCGGTATCGGCGGTCGGCGGAGCGGGCACCCCGGTCGGGCCAACCGATTCCGACGCTTCACCCAGGCGCAGGCGGTGGAGGTGCACCTTGGCGATCAAGTTCGCTGAAATCGGCGCGGTCACAAACAGGAATACCGAAACCAGAAGTTCGTGCGTGGTCCACTCACCGCGCACTAACTGAAAATAGGCCACCGAACCGAGCAGCATTCCGCCCAGACCCAAGGTTGTCGCCTTGGTCGGGCCGTGCAGCCGCTCCATCAGCGAAGGCAGGCGCACCAGCCCCCAGCTTCCAATCAACGCAAAGCTGCCGCCGATTACGATCAGCAAACTGACAACAAACTCGGCGAGGGGCAGCGGCACGCTCATTCGATGATATCCCCTCGCAGCAGGAACTTGGCATAGGCGACGGTGCCGACAAAACCGACCATCGCCAGCAGGAGCGCGGCTTCGAACGACGAGCCGCTGCCGCCAGCAATTCCGGCGAGCACGATAATGCCGATGATGTTGATCACCATCGTATCAAGCGCAAGGATGCGATCGGTAACGCCCGGTCCCTTGAGCAATCGCCAAAGGTTCAGCGCCAGCGCCAGGCCAAGGGCCAGAAAACCAAAACCGAGGGCATATTCGATCATACGAAGATCCTAATCAGCCGGGCCTCGTAGCGCAATTTGACCTTGGTGATCTCGCTCGCCGGGTCGGGCGCGTGGAGCGCGTGGACAAGCAGATACTTGCCGCAGGCCGAGATATCGCTCGACACCGTGCCGGGGGTGAGGCTGATCGTCCCGGCGAATACGGTAATCGCCTCAGGCGAGGCCAGTTCAAGCGGTATCGCCAGCCACGCCGGACGCAAATCGCGATTGGGCTTGAACAGGATAATCGCCGCGACCTCGAAATTGGCGACGATGATGTCCCACACCACAAGCCCGCAATAGCCAAGTGCGGACAGGAAGCGCACCTTGGGGCGTCCCGGCCACCACGGTGCGGTGAACAACGGGATGGCAAAACCCAAGACCAACCCCAGGAACAGTGCGCCAAAGGTGAGGTCGCCCACCATCACCATCCACATCGCCACCAGCAATACGCTGAGGCCTGGATGCGGCAACAGACGGTTCATTGCTCAACCTCACCCAGCACTGCGCGGACGGACAATGCCGGGTCGAGCACCTGCGCCGCGGCGGCGTTGGCATAGGCGCTGGCCCAACCCGCTCCGGCGGATAGCGCTGCCAGCAATGCCAGCGCAATCGCAGGTGCGACAAGATCGGCGCGCGTGGCGGCAGGCGCAGGCACATCGCCACTTTGTGCCTGTTTCCAGAACAGCGTGCTGCCCACGCGGGCAAAACCGATCACGCCGATTAAGGTCGTGGTCAGGATTACTCCCCACGCCCAACCCCAATCGGGCAGGGCAGTCATCGACTTCAGGATCATCAGCTTGCCGATGAAGCCTGATAGCGGCGGGAGGCCGGTTGCCGCGATGGCCGCGAGCATGAACATCAGTCCCACTGTGCTACGGTCGGCAAAATCAGGGCCGGGGCTGGCGCTATCGGCAAAACCGCCGCGCCGCCTCGCAACCGCATCCGCCATCAGGAACAACGCCGCCGCCGCAATTGTCGAATGGACGAGGTAATACAGCGCCGCCCCCAATGTCGCCGTCTGCCAGCCTGCGACCGCGATCAGCAGCGTTCCGGTTGATCCGATCACGGCATAGGCGGCCTGTTCGGAAAGGCTGCGAGCCACGAACACGCCTGCAAACCCGATAACCGTGGTTACCATAGCCGCCGGGAGCAGATAGGGCGCAGGCACCCAAGCTGCCGCGCCCGCGCCATCGCCAAACACTTGCGGCACCACCCGGATCAGCGAATAGACACCAACCTTGGTCATGATCGCGAACAGCGCCGCCACCGCCGGGGTGGATACGGCATAGGTGCGCATCAGCCACAGATGCAGCGGCGCTACGGCCGCCTTGAGCGCAAAAACGCTGACCAATAGCAGCGCGGCAATGCGCAGCAGGCCCTGATCCTCGGGTGCCAATGCTGCTACTCGTAGCCCCATGTCGGCCATGTTGAGAGTGCCGGTCAGCGCATAGAGCAGCCCTAGCGCGATCAGAAACAGCGATGATCCGACAAGGTTGACGACCACATATTGCACCCCGGCCTTCAACCGTGCCGGACCTTGGCCGTGCAGCATCAACCCGTAGGAGGCGATCAGCAGCACCTCGAAAAAAACAAACAGGTTGAACAGGTCACCGGTCAAGAACGCACCGTTCAATCCCATCAGCTGGAACTGGAATAGCGGGTGGAAATGCCAGCCCTTACGGTCAGCGCGAGTCACCACAGAGTGCAGCAGCGCGATCAGCGCGAGGGTAGCCGCCAGCACCAGCATCATCGCCGCCAGCCGGTCTGCGACCAGCACGATGCCGAATGGTGCAGGCCAATCGCCCAATTCGTAGGCGAGGATCGTCCCGTCGCTGACCCGTGCCATCAGGGTGATCGCGGATGCCAGCATGGCGAGGCACGACACCAGCGAAATGTTGATTCCCAGCGCCCACCGCCGCCGCATCACCAGCAGCGCAAACGGCGCGGCAAGCGCTGGAATCGCAACCGGCAGGATCGGCAGATGATCGGCGAGCGTCACGGGCGCTCCCCATGCGCGTCATCATCGGCGAGGCCGTCCTGCGCATCGCCTGTCACCGTGTCACCATCGACATGGTCGCTGCCACTTTCAAGGAAGCTGCGCAGTGCGAGGATCACCACGAAGGCGGTCATGCCAAAGGTTATGACAATCGCGGTCAGCACCAGCGCTTGCGGCAGCGGATCGGTATATTCGGTCACTGCCTTGTCCCAGATCGGCGGACGGTTCAGCACCAGCCGTCCTGACGCAAACAGGAACAGGTTGAC
>JAHJSJ010000015.1 GCA_018830415.1 Alphaproteobacteria bacterium
GCCGACGGGCCGGATTGCGCGGTGATTGATCCCGGCCCGAATGAGGCGGCACATATCGATGCGATCATCGCCGCGATTGCCGGACGGCGGGTGCTGGCGATCATGTGCACCCACACCCACCGCGATCATTCGCCCGCCGCAGCGCCGTTGGCCGCGCAGACCGGCGCGCCGATTGTTGGCTGCGCTCCATTGGTGCTCGCATCCGATCTGCCGCGCGCCGACGAAGCCTTCGATCCGACCTACGCGCCTGACCGCGTGCTGGTGGATGGCGAGGGGATGCGCGGCACCGGGTGGACGCTGACTGCGGTTGCCACGCCCGGACACACTTCGAACCACCTGTGCTACGCGCTCGAAGAAAGCGGCGCTTTGTTCACCGGCGATCACGTGATGGGCTGGTCAACCAGCGTGGTCATCCCGCCCGATGGCGACATGGGCGATTACATGGCAAGCCTCGAAAAACTGATGGCGCGTGATGATGTGCGCTATCATTCGGCCCACGGCGCGGCGATTGAAAAGCCCCGCCAACTGGTGCGCGGCATGATCGGCCACCGCCGTCAGCGCGAGGCGCAGATTCTGCGCTTGCTGGGTGAGGCCGCGCGGTCCGTCAGCGACTTCATCCCCGCGATGTACAAAGGCCTCGACCCGCGCCTGATCCCGGCCGCCGAGATGAGCGTCACTGCGCATCTGATCGATCTGGAAAAGCGCGGGCTGACGCGCCGCGACGACGCTGTATGGCGGGTGGCATAACCACGCCCGCATCCCTATATCCCCAGCAACTCTTCACGACCGGGATTTGACCGATGAGCATTGTCACCAAGAACCCTACCGGCACCGATCTGCTGTCCGAAATCAACCGTTTGCGCAAAGAGCGTAACGCGGTGATTCTCGCGCATTATTACCAGACCCCGGATATTCAGGACATTGCCGATTTCGTCGGCGACAGCCTTGAACTCAGCCGCAAGGCGGCGGTGACCGATGCCGATGTGATCCTGTTTTGCGGGGTGAAATTCATGGCCGATACCGCCAAGATCCTCAGCCCGCAGAAGATCGTGATCCTGCCCGATATGGATGCCGGGTGCAGCCTTGAAGACAGCTGCCCGCCGGAAAAGTTCAGAGCTTTCCGCGAAGCCCACCCCGATCACATCGCGCTGACCTACATCAATTGTTCGACCGAGGTGAAAGCCTTGAGCGACGTGATCGTGACCAGTTCCAGCGCCGAGACGATCCTTGCCCAGATCCCGCCCGAACAGAAGATCATCTTCGGCCCGGATCGGCACCTTGGCGGCTATCTCAGCCGCAAGTTCAACCGCGAAATGCTGCTGTGGCCCGGCGTGTGCATCGTGCATGAGGCGTTCAGCGAAACCGAGCTGCTCAAGCTGAAAGAACAGCACCCCGGCGCGCCCGTCGCCGCGCACCCCGAATGCCCGCCCTCGATCATCGACCACGCCGATTACGTCGGATCAACCAGCGGTATTCTGAAATTTGCGCAGGAATTCGAAGGCGACACGCTGATCGTCGCGACCGAGCCGCACATCATCCACCAGATGGAAAAGGCGCTGCCGGAGAAAAACTTCATCGGCGCACCGGGCGCGGACGGCAATTGTTCGTGCAACATCTGCCCCTACATGGCGCTCAACACGATGGAGAAGATGTATGTGGCTTTGCGCGATCTGGAACCGCGCATCGAGATCGAGGAAGGCATCCGCCTGAAAGCCAAACGCAGCCTCGACCGGATGCTGGAGATGGCGAGCGGGACTGTGGGGCTTGGGGATTTGGGGAAGGTCGCGTTTAGCGGGGAATGAGGAAATTATTCCAGATTTTCAGACGCTTATGTTACCTGTTCTCAAGCACGCGGCAGCCGGTGAAATTCGCATCTCGGAGCTCGTCTCTCAACTGGCGGATGATTTTCAACTCACGCAAGAAGAGCGTGGTCAGACTCTGCCGAGCAGCGGCCAGAGCGTGCTCTACAATCGTGCGCAATGGGCGAAGACATACTTAAAGCAGGCGGGGCTTCTGGAACCCACCAAGCGAGCGCACTTTCGGATAAGTGAACGCGGGCTGGGCGTTCTTAGAAGCCCGCCAGAGCGCATCGACATTACTTTTTTGGAGCAGTTTGCCGAGTTTCGCGCTTTCAGGGATCGCAGTAAAAAGAACGATGACAGTGATGCTACGGTCGTCGTCGAATCTGCTGAGGTTACATCTGGTGCGTCGCCAGAAGATGTCCTCACAGCGGCCCACCAGCAGATCGAAGCAGCTTTCATCGGAGAATTGATTGACCGCTTGCTCGTTGGCACGCCAGCTTTTTTCGAAAAGGCCATCATCGAACTGCTCCTTGCGATGGGCTACGGCGGCAGTTCAAAGGACGCGGGTCGCGCGATCGGGCAATCTGGTGACAACGGTGTTGATGGGGTGATTGACCAAGACCCCCTAGGTGTTGACCAGATTTATATTCAAGCAAAACGATATGCTGGCGACAACATTGTTGGCGCATCAGCGATTCGAGACTTTTTCGGCGCACTAAGTCTGAAAAAAGCTCAGAAGGGGATTTTTGTTACCACCTCAAGCTTCTCCAAAAGCGCCCGCGATACCGCTGGTCAGTTAGGTGGGCGGATCGTTCTAATTGACGGGAAGCAGCTTGGGCGATTGATGGTGCGATATAACGTCGGTTGTCGCGACAAATATACGCTGCACGTAAAAGACTTCGACGAAGATTTCTTCGACTGAGCGCCCGAGATGCCAGCTTTCGCTGGCATGACGGATTATGCTTTGGCCCGACTAACAGCCAAAGCAGCGCCCACCAGCACCATGCCGACAATATCAGCCACGCTCAGCACCTCGCCGAACGCCAGCCAGCCATAAAGCGAGGCGACGGCGGGTTGGGTCAGCAGCGCCAACCCGATCACCAGCGGCGGGAAGTATCGCAGGGCATAGACCATTAGCCCCTGACCCAGCAATTGGCTGACGATGAACAGCCCCACCACCGGCGTCCAATCGGTCGGCCACACCGGCTCCCCCATCAGCAACGCAATGACGAGCAGCACCGGGCTGCCAAAGATGCAGACCCACACCAGCAGGCTCCACGAACCGAACACCCCTCGCGCGCGTTGCAAGGTCAGTAGATAGACCGCGTAAAGCAGCCCGGCGGCAAGGCAGAACAGATCGCCCACCAGCGTCGCGGTCGAGATTTCAAGGCTGCGCCCCATCAGGATCGCCGCGCCCGCCAGCGCGAACACAATCGCCAGCCACTCCAGCCCCTTGGGGAGCATCCGCGCAGCGATGAAGCCCCAGAACAACAGCACGATCGAACCGGCATTGCCGAACAAAGTCGCATTGCCCAGCCGGGTCATGCCGATGCCGATATGCCAGCTCGCCAAATCCAACGCAAAGGTCGCTGCCCCCAGCGCCACCAGCGCGAGCGTCTTGGCGCCCATGCCGGTCAGCCGCTGAC
>JAHJSJ010000185.1 GCA_018830415.1 Alphaproteobacteria bacterium
AAGATGACGGCATCATCGAAAAGCTGGTGCACATCAACCGCGTCTCCAAAACGGTCAAGGGCGGCAAGCGCTTCGGCTTTGCGGCGCTGGTCGTGGTTGGCGACGGTCAGGGCCGCGTCGGCTTTGGCCACGGCAAGGCTCGCGAAGTACCCGAAGCGATCACCAAGGCGACCGCTGCGGCGCGCAAGAAGATGATCCGCGTTCCTTTGAAGGAAGGCCGCACGCTGCACCATGATGGCAATGGCCGCTTCGGCGCGGGCAAGGTGACTTTGCGCACTGCGCCGGCGGGGACTGGCATCATCGCCGGTGGCCCGATGCGCGCCGTGTTCGAAAGCCTGGGCGTTGCTGACGTGGTGACCAAGTCGGTCGGCTCTTCAAACCCCTACAACATGATCCGCGCCACTTTTGACGCGCTGACCGAGCAGACTTCGCCGAAGTCGGTGGCTCAGCGGCGCGGCAAGAAGGTTGCCGACCTTCTGGGTCGCGGCGGATCGAGTGCAGCTGAGGCGGAAGCCGATGCTGCCGCGATTGTGGAGTAAACAGGCATGGCAACCATCAAGATCAAGCAGATCGGTTCGCCGATCCGTCGTCCTGAAAGCCAGCGCAAGATCCTGATCGGTCTTGGGCTGAACAAGATGCACAAGATCGTCGAGCGTCAGGACACCCCTGAAGTTCGCGGCGCGATCGCCAAGATCCCGCATCTGGTTCAGGTGGTCGACTGATTTTAACCCCGTGAGCCCCCGCGCAGGCGGGGGCCTCGTGCCGCTGGCATTGCGTTACCGGCATGAGATCCCCGCCTGCGCGGGGATTCGCATTCTAAGAAGCGCGACAAAAGCGAAAGCGAGTGCACGACTATGAAACTGAATGACATCCGCGACAATGCCGGCGCCCGCAAGGGCCGGACTCGCGTCGGCCGTGGTATCGGCTCGGGCAAGGGCAAGACCTCCGGGCGCGGTCAGAAGGGCCAGAAGAGCCGTTCGGGCGTTGCCGTAAAGGGTTTTGAAGGCGGCCAGATGCCGCTCCACATGCGCCTGCCAAAGCGCGGCTTCAACAATCCCTTCGCCAAGGATTATGCCGAGGTGAACATCGGCATGATCCAGAAGTTCATCGACGCGGGCAAGCTCGATGCCAAGGCCACCATCACCGAAGCCGCTCTGCGCGCTGCGGGTCTGGTGCGCGATGGCAAGGATGGCGTGCGGCTGCTGGGCAAGGGTGCAATCACCACCAAGGCGACCTTCGCTGTAACCGGCGCGACCAAGGGCGCGATTGCTGCGGTCGAAGCTGCTGGCGGCAAGGTTGAAGTGGCTCCGGCCCCGACACCTGAGCACGAAAAGAAGCTCGCCCGCCGCGACGCAAACAGGGCTGCAAAGGCCGCGGCGGCAAAGTAATCGACGAAATGCTGAGCGCGGGGGTTCGACAACAGCCCCCGCGCTCCCTATTTACGTGTCCGCGCGCTGCGCTGCATCCCCCAAGGGATTGCGACTGGCGCAACACCGGCGCGCAGGAGATGGCCCGATCGGCGGCACCATTCGGTGGCGACCAGCGGGCGATGAGCTAGGATCGACGAGACGACATGGCATCACGCGCCGACAATATCGCGAGCAATCTGAACCTCGGCAATTTTGCCAAGGCGACTGAACTGCGCCAGCGCATCTGGTTCACCCTCGGGGCGCTGATCGTCTTCCGTTTTCTCAGCTTCGTGCCGCTTCCGGGCGTCAACCCGTTGATCCTGAGTGATCTCTACGAACAGACACGCGGCGGCATTCTCGATCTGTTCAACGCATTTTCGGGCGGCAGCCTTGAACGTATGAGCCTGATTGCGCTTGGCGTGATGCCCTATATCACCGCCTCGATCGTGGTGCAGATGGCCTCGGCGCTGCATCCGACGCTGTCCGCGCTCAAGAAAGAAGGCGCGAGCGGCAGGCAGAAATTGAACCAATACACTCGCTATGGCACGGTGTTTCTGTGTGCGATCCAGGGCTATTTCCTGGCCATGGGCCTGGAAAGCTTCGCCGCGCAGAACGGTTTGCAGGCGGTGGTTGATCCCGGTTACCTGTTCC
>JAHJSJ010000186.1 GCA_018830415.1 Alphaproteobacteria bacterium
AGCAGAACCGCACTTGCTGGCCTGTGCCTTGCCGCGTTCGGCGCCGGCGCAGCCCAGGCCGCCGCCTATATCAAGTTTGACGGGGTGGACGGCGAATCCAAGGTCGAGGTCCAGTGGAAGGTCGAGGAAGCCGACAAAGCAACGCCCGGTGCGGGCAGGCCCGCCACGCGCCCTGCCGCAACCGATCTCGCCGCGCCGTCACGCGAGCCTGAGGCCACCTCGCTGCTGCTGCCTGCGGTGCAGAAGGTGCGCGAAGCCGCCGCCGCCCGCCCGCGCGGCATGGCCTGCACCCCCGGCGCGACCTTGCGCAACCTCACCATCCGCGACGATCAGACCGCGCAGATCGTGCGCGTGCCCGAAGCGACGGTGACCGGCTGCACCGCCGAGCAGATTTCGCTCAATTTTGCCAAGGTGGAAGCGACGGGCCCGATGCGCCCGCGCGCACGCGCGCGCCGGTAAGAACCGCGTCCCGACCGGAAAGCGGTCGTATGGCGGCAGGATAGCCATCTCCCCTCGCGGGAGAGGGGCGGGAGAGCGGGCCAGCCACAGGCTGGTCACGCGGCCAGACAACGTGCACGACGCCCGGCGGCGCAGACGCTGCACATCCTCGACGAGCCGACCACCGGCCTGCATTTCGAGGATGTGCGCAAACTGCTCGAAGTGCTGCACCGGCTGGTGGAGGGGCACGCGCGGTTTTCCGAACGCCCCCTCCCGCTTCTCTCATTCTCACAAAAGGCATCTATGGACTTGGGATAGACATTGAGGACAGGTTGACTTGTACGCGCCCTTTGTCCACGGTCACCTTATGTTCCAACCTGAGCAAACGCCCGCCGAAAGCCTGCTTGCGAAAGCCGCAAAGGGCAAATTCGCCACAGTTTTGGCTGACCCGCCATGGCAGTTCCAGAATCGCACCGGGAAGGTGGCGCCGGAGCATCGGCGGCTTTCGCGATATGGGACGATGGCACTCGAGGAAATATGTGACCTTCCGGTGCACCAGATTACTGCCGATCCTGCGCACCTTTATTTGTGGGTTCCGAACGCCTTGCTTCCAGAGGGGTTGAAGGTGATGGACGCTTGGGGCTTTCGCTACATTTCGAATATCGTCTGGCACAAGGTTCGAAAGGATGGCGGCTCTGACGGTCGCGGTGTGGGCTTTTACTTCCGAAACGTCACTGAGATTTTGCTTTTCGGTGTCAGGGGTAAAAACGCACGCACACTTGACCCAGGACGCAGCCAAGTAAACATGATCCAGTCACGGAAACGTGAGCACAGCCGCAAGCCTGATGAGCAATACAAAATTATTGAGGAATGCAGCTGGGGTCCGAGGATAGAGCTTTTCAGCCGTGGAACCCGTCTTGGCTGGACAGTTTGGGGTAATCAAGCTGATGACGACTATCGGCCCGATTGGCAGACATATGCGTATAACAGCGCGCTAGATGTGGCGGCAGAATGAGTGGCTCGGAGGTTAGTTCGCCAGCGAGTGAGCCAGGGCGTTTGGACGACGTTTCGACAGGGAAAGCCGCAGATCATCCTGATCTGGTGGGAGCGCATTTCCCTGCCGAGCTACAAGATAAATTTGAGATTTTCAGTTATCGAAATGCGGCATCCATCCTTGCAACAAGTTTCCCCAACCACTTTGCTGACATCATTCAAGCGCTTGCAGATTTTTCGATATCTACGACCATGATCCGAACTCCGGGCGGGAGTAAAGGCCCAATAGCCAAGTACGTCGATACGCTATTTACAGAGCAAGACGGCTGGCGAGAGACCCGAATTTCAGCAGACCTTCAGGTAAAGTTGCTTGACGCGAAAAAGACAGACCATGTCATTCAAGAGTATATCCGCGCCGGTTTCCTTGACGGACATCGGATCGATTTTCTGAATGGCCGAGTGGCGCTGGACCTTGAATGGAACAGCAAAGACCAGACCTATGATCGCGACCTTTACGCATTCTCTGCTTTCTATGATGCGGGAGCGATTGATGTAGGTGTTCTGATCACCCGCGGCTCGTCCCTCGATAACAGCTTTTTCCGAAGCTTGGGCAGTGTGTTGAGCAAGGACGGTTCAGAAGGAACGGCCGAGGTTTACAAGAAGTATGGTGCGTCAACGACTTGGATGGGTAAGTTACTTTATCGTCTCGATGCGGGTCGCAACGGTGGATGCCCGGTTTTGGCAATTGGCATAACGCCAAACTGCGTAACGCCTGACTGACCTAGGCTTTGCTACACCCCAAATCCCCCGTACCCTCCCGCGCAGGCGTCGGCCTCTGCGCACAACCTCCCACTCCGCGCTCCGGCCCCGCCACCCACTCGCCAACCCGCGCGAGGGGCGCGCGCCATTGTGCTCGCCAATGAGCGCCTGATGCGCCCCTATCCTTAAGGGGATCGGCAGCCTCCGGTGTGATGAGTGTGGGGCGGCGGACGGATCAGCAGCGCGTGCCCCTCCACCACCTTCGGTGGTCCCCCTCCCCTGAAGGGGAGGATTGCCGCGCCGCCCCTCCACCATCCCGGAACAAGTCCGGGATGGTCCCCCTCCCCGTGCCGGGGAGGATAAATCGGGCTGCAGGCCCGCATGGGCCTCGCCCTCAAGTAGCGTAGCGATAGGGCAACAAAAACGCCCGCCCGCAGCGACGCGCCCGTAGGGCGTGTGAGCGAGGATTTCGCATCGCGGATGCGATGCGGAACACGGGGACTCTCCATTTTCCTACCGCCCCCTCCCGCTGATAGGCTCGGCGATCGTGTCCTCTCGCTGCCAAGGAACCGCCCGATGTCCGACCTTTCGCCCCACGCTCCCGCTACCATGCTCGCCGCGCTTGAGGCTGCTCCCGATCTTCCGCGCGCGACGCTGGCCGCGTTTGTCCAGACGCTGTCGCAGTGGGGCAATGTCCGCGCGGCGGCGGCGCAGGTGGGGGTTTCGCGGCAGCATCTCTACCGGATGCGGCGCGCCTCGGCCGAGTTTCGCGAATTGTGGGATGCCGCGCTGGTGCTCGCCCGCCCGCAGGTGGAAGAAGTGCTCGCCGACCGGGCGCTGAACGGGATGACCGAGAGCGTGTTCTACCACGGCGAGGAAGTCGCCACCCGCACCCGCTATGACGCGCGGCTGCTGCTGGCGCATCTTGGACGGCTCGACCGGCTGGAGGCCACCTTCGCGACGGGCCGCGCCGCGAAGGAGTTTGACCAGCGGTTGGGCCGGCTGCTCAACCCGCCGGTGGTGCGCGATTGGGATGAGGACGAGGACGGGGACGACGACGCGTTCTACGCGGAAGACTTGGGCGAGGATGACTTTGATGCGGACGATTTCGCTGAGGACGGGAGCGACTGACCGGGCGCCTGCGCGGGGGCGGTTTTTACGCTCCTGGACAGTGTCTCATGTGTCTCCTACAGCCGCCGCCCAGAGGATCAGCCCTCGATCAGCCTTCGATCAGCACCAGCTCAACCACCGCGTGTCCCGGCCCGATCAGGCCGAGTTCTTCCGCAGCGGCGCGGCTGACATCGATTTCGCGGCCTCTGGTGAACGGCCCGCGATCATTGATCCGCACCACCACGCTCTTGCCGCTCGCCGGATTGCTGACGCGCACCAGACTGCCAAACGGCAAGGTGCGGTGCGCCGCAGTCATCGCGCGGTTATCGAACACCTCGCCGCTGGCGGTGCGGCGTCCGTGGAACCTGGCGGCGTAGTATGACGCGCTGCCCCGGCCAAGCGTGGTTTCCTGCGGTGCAGAGAGCGTTTCGAAAGCGGGCGCGGGCGCGGTGACGTCGGCATCGGGCTGCACTGGCACCAATTCGATCACGGCGGCGCTGGTGGCCGGATCGATCAATGCGGTATCGGCATCGGGTGCAGCGGCGGAGGATGCGGGTAGCGGGACGATTGCGAACATCGCGGCGATCACCGCCGTCTGGATGCTGCGGGCCTTGAGGCCATCGATGCGCATTCCGCTTCGCATGGGGGGGGCGGATAGATCGGCGGGGGTGGAGATGGCAAACCGGCGCAGCATTTCATCGCTGGCACGGTTCAGGCGCGGCATGAAACGCCCCGGTTTCGGGATGAAGCGATGCAACCCGCACGCCGCCGGAGCCGCTGATTTGCGCTGGTTTGCAGGCCTGCGACTCGAAACCGGGAGGATGAGTTGGCGGCGCTGTTTCAGGCGGGTCAGGTCAACCGGTCCGCCCCCCAATGCAAATGGGGCCGGCATTGCTGCCGACCCCACTCTCACCAGCGCGTGGATCCCCTGTTCCTTGCGAGACTTCTGGCGGACCTTCCGCCTCGCTGAGTTCAGGGCATACTTGGCGCCCGATGTCTGGCTCTGCTCGCCCAATCTTGCGATTGGTGTCTTGCGACTGGCGCATCAGAGTTTCGTCACCGGCGCTCGCACCGGCATCCGGCTTTCGCTTCTGCCCTGCTGCGTCTGCCAAAGCCCGCAGGCTCCGGTTTTCGCTGCCATGCGCAGCTGCCTGGCCGAGACCGCGTCCCTTTGCCGATCCGGGCTTGCGACTTTTCAGGCTTGCGCCATCCTTGCCACCCGTTCCGGCCAGATCACCCGGCCTGTCCGGTAAAACTGCGTCGCGTCCTTCTCAAACGAGCCCGCTTGCATTTGGCCGAGGCCTCTTCCAAGCCGTCTCTCGATGAACGCGTGGACATGTTCCACCGCCATCCTTGGGAATTAAATCATCAGAACTTCAAGGCCTTGCGGCGGTCTGTTCCAGTTGATCCGTGTCCCGAAGACAAGTTGAAAGTGCGCTTCAACCGGCGATCTGGCAACATCGGCAAGGCCTAGTTTTCCACTTTTGCCCGGATCCCCTGTGGACACGGGTGGATAAGTCAACAGCTTGTCGCATTTGTCAGGTGCGGCGCGCAGGAACGCGCACAAAACCGTCTGCAAATGGTCATGCGCGCGCATTCAGCCGCAGCACCTTGCGCGGCGACTCGGTTCAGGCGTCGCGGTTGCGCCGGGCCAGCAACCGCAGCCGCAGCCCGTTCAGCTTGATGAAGCCTTCGGCGTCCTTCTGATCGTAAGCCCCGGCGTCATCCTCAAACGTTACATGCGCTTCGGAATAGAGCGAGAAGGGCGATTTGCGCCCGACCACGCTGGCTTGCCCCTTGTAAAGCTTCAGCCGCACCGTGCCCGTCACCTTGTCCTGGCTGAGGTCAATCGCGGCCTGCAACATCTCGCGCTCTGGCGAGAACCAGAAACCGTTGTAGATCAGCTCCGCATAACGCGGCATCAGTTCGTCCTTGAGATGCGCTGCGCCGCGATCGAGCGTGATCTGTTCGATCCCGCGATGCGCGCGGGCGTAGATTTCGCCGCCGGGGGTTTCGTACATCCCGCGGCTTTTCATCCCGACAAAGCGGTTTTCGACCAGATCGAGCCGCCCGATCCCATGCTTGCGGCCCAAATCGTTGAGCGCGGCCAGCAGCGCGGCGGGGGACATCGCCGCGCCGTTCAGCGCCGCCCCGTCGCCGCGTTCAAAATCGATGGTGATATATTCGGGCGTGTCGGGCGCGTCTTCGGGATTGACCGTGCGCGAATAGACATAATCGGGGGTTTCTTCCCACGGGTCTTCGAGCACCTTGCCCTCGGACGAGGTGTGCAGCAGGTTGGCATCGGTTGAAAACGGGCTGTCGCCGCGCTTGTCCTTTGGCACCGCGATCTGATGCGCTTCGGCCCAGGCGATCAACGCGGTGCGGCTGGTCAGATCCCATTCGCGCCACGGAGCGATAACCTTGATATCCGGGTCGAGCGCATAGGCGGAAAGTTCAAACCGCACCTGATCATTGCCCTTGCCGGTCGCGCCGTGGGCGATGAAATCCGCGCCGGTCTGGTGCGCGATTTCCACCAGCCGTTTGGAAATCAGCGGCCGCGCGATGCTGGTGCCGAGCAGGTAATCGCCTTCGTAGCGGGCATTGGCGCGCATCATCGGGAATACGAAATCGCGCACGAATTCTTCGCGCAGGTCTTCGATGAAGATGTGATTATCGGGAATGCCCATCGCGCGGGCCTTGGCGCGGGCGGGTTCGATTTCCTCACCCTGGCCCAGATCGGCGGTGAAGGTGACGACTTCCAGCCCGCGCTCGGTGCTCAACCACTTGGCGATGACGCTGGTATCAAGCCCGCCGGAATAGGCGAGGACGACTTTCTTGGGCTGATCCATGGCGGGGTTCCTGATTTGAAAACGCGGGGGCGCGGTTGCAGCCGACCCGGGCGTTGTCAAGCAGGTGTGCGGTCAGCGCAGCAGGTAATCACGCGTGATCGGTAGTGCGTGGCGGCTGCGGATGAACTGAATCTGGTAATTGCACATGCCGCCATTTTCAAACACCGTGGCCGCGCCTGCCAGATAGAACGTCCACATCCTGTAGAACCGTTCATCGTGCAGCGCGATGATTGCATCGCGGTGGGTGACGCAGTTGTCATACCAGACCCGGATCGTCTTGGCGTAGTGCAGCCGCAGCATCTCGACATCCGCAGCGATCAGGCGGACCTTTTCCGAAGCAGCGACGGTTTCGGACAAGGCCGGGATATAGCCGCCGGGGAAGATATATTTGCGGGTAAAGGCATCGGTGGTGCCCGGCCCGCCCATGCGCCCGATCGTGTGCAGCAGCATCACGCCATCATCGGCCAGCATCCGGGCGCAGGCTTCAAAAAAGGTTTCAAACTGCGCGCGCCCGACATGTTCGAACATCCCGACCGATACGATCCGGTCAAACCGGCGGCCCGAAGCGGCGGTATCGCGGTAATCTTCGAGCAGGATCGTGACCTTGTCGGCTACGCCTGCCGCACGCACCCGTTCGCGGGCGAGCGCGGCCTGTTCTTCCGACAGGGTAATCCCGGTGACGTGGACATCGTGGTGCCGCGCCAGATGGATCGCCATCCCGCCCCAGCCGCAGCCAATATCCAGCACCCTTTGCCCCGGTGACAATGCCAGCTTTTTGGCGATATGCGCCAGTTTTGCGCCCTGCGCCTCGCCCAGCGTCATGTCGTCTTGCGGCCAATAGGCGCAGGAATATTGCCAGTGTTCGCTATCCAGCATCAGCGCATACAGCGCGTTGCCGATGTCATAGTGGTGCGCGACGTTCTTTTTCGATCCGACCCGGTTGTTGATCTGTTCAGCGGCAAAACTGGCGCGGTTGGCCAGCCGTTTGATAAAGCTGGGCGGGCCGATATCACCGCCCTTGTCCCACGGGTTGTTGGCGCGCAGCAGGCTGACGAGGCCCATCACGTCGCCTTCCTCGATCAGCAGGCGGCCATCGATGAAGGCTTCTGCCGCGCCCAGCCGCGGATCAAGGATGATGTCGCGCGGCACTTTGGCATCGGTGAAGCGCAGCACGATCTCGGGAAAGCCGGGGGCAGGGGTGCCGTAAGTGCTGGAGCTGCCATCGGCAAACACCACGCCGAGGCGGCCATGTTTGACACCGCGCGAGAGGAAGCGATCAAGGAGGGATTTGCTCATGGAGACTCTTTCGTGTGTCTGACGCGTTATGTTACTCAAAAATACGGCTTTCGCAACGGCGCGGATCCGGATCAGGAACCACCAGCCGCGCCGCGCGCTGCGGCTTCGCGTGCCAGCCAGATCACGTCGCGCGGCTGATCCATCAGGTGCTGGCCGCTGTCGACGAACAGGGTCTGCCCGCTCGCCAGCGCGCCGCTGGCCAAAAACAGCGCGGCAGCGGCAATTTCATCGGCATCGGTCTTGCGTTTCAGCAGGTTCATGCGGTGCGAAACTTCGGCCTCTTCTGCGCGCTGATCGTGGCTGGGCAGCACTGCTCCGGGCGCGAGGCCATAGATGCGCGCGTCGCGACAGGCGCCGCTTTTGGCGATCATTCCGATGGTCGCGGCCAGCGCGTGTTTCGACATGGTGTAGCTAAAGAAATCGGGGTTGGTGTTTTCGATCTTCATGTCGGTGATGTTGATCACGCTGCGCACACCCGCACTCACCGCATGGGCAAGAAAGGCCTGCGCCAGCCGCGCAGGGGCGAGCGCGTTAACGTGCATCGCCGCCCGGTTGGTCGCCGGGTCGAGCACAATTGCGCCGTCATATTCGAACACCGCAGCCGAATTCACCAGACAGCGCCAATCGGGCAGCCGCGCAGCCAGCGCGATGATCGCGGCCACTGCGGCTTCATCATCGGCAAGGTCGAATTGCACCGTTTCGGCAGAGGGCAAGTTGGCGGCGAGCGTATCGGCCTCTGTACCGGAGCTGCGCGAATGGATCACCACGTGCCAGCCTGCCGCAGCAAAGCCGCGCACGATTTCCGCGCCGATGCGGGTCGCCCCGCCGGTTACCAGCACAGCGGGGCGGGTCATGCGGGTAGATGGGTCACGATGGGCATAAGCCATCGCTAACAGGGCCAGCGGCGCGCTTCAATCCGCGAGACGCGCGCCGCTGTCTGAGCCTAGCGGCAGCGCAGCTCGCCGCGGTCGATTTCGCGCCCGATCAGGCCGCCCGCCACACCGCCGATAACCGCGCCAAGCGTCTTGTCGCGCGCAAGTTCGGCCCCGGCCAGCGCGCCCACGCCTGCGCCG
>JAHJSJ010000187.1 GCA_018830415.1 Alphaproteobacteria bacterium
AGTATTGTTATGGTCGCCGCGCTGGTATGGATGCGCCCGCCGCTTTCGGTCACGGGCACGCGCTGCACCCGGTGCACGCCGCTTTCAAACTTCAGCTTGGCGAACACACCGGTGCCGGTGATGTTGGCGATCACTTCCTTGAACCCGCCGATGTCCGAGGCGTTGATGCTCACCGGCTCGACTGTCCAGCCCTGCTCGGCGGCGTATTTTTCATACATCCGGTAAAGATCGGCGGCGAACAGCGCGGCTTCATCGCCCCCTGTCCCGGCGCGGATTTCGAGCATCGCGGGCTTGGCATCGGCGGAATCGCGCGGCAGCAGCGCGATGGCGAGGCGGCGTTCGAGATCGGGGAGCGTCGCTTTGATCTGGGCGAGCTCGTCCTCCGCCATCGCCTTCATTTCCGGGTCGGCGAGCATCTCGGCCAGCCCCGCCATTTCCTCACGCGCGGATTTCACCTCGGCGGCGATTTTCGCCACGGGTTCCAGTTCCGCATAGTCGCGGGAGGCGCGCACGAAGGCCTCGCCCTCGAGCGTGCCCGACGCCATGCGCGCTTCCAGCTCCGCAAAGCGGTGCGCGATCTGGTCAAGGCGTTCGGGGGGGATTTGCACTTCGGTTTCTTCCATCGTCGGCCCGCACTTGATGCGGGCCTAGGCTTTCTACTTGCGGGCGCCGGATAAGGAAGCCCAGCCCCGGATCAAGTCCGGGGCGACGGGGTATAATTGATGGCAGCGACAATTCGATCGGTCGGGCCTTCACCCGAAATGGCGTAATACCCCGCCTCGTTGACGCGCAAAATGTGCTGTGGCGACTGCTTCACTGCCTTGTCGTAGCGTTTTTTCACCGAGCCGCTGGCAACGATTTCAGAAGTCACACCGCCTGACCGCAGCTTGGCCAGAATCCGGTTTGCTTCGGCGATGCCGTCGTCATGCTCCACGAGCACCATTGCTTCGAGAGGCTCCTCCTCCCGCGCCCCCACCAACATCGCCAACCGCTCAATCCCCGCAGCCCAGCCGACCGCAGGCGTCGGTGCGCCGCCGAGCGATTCCATCAGCCCGTCATAACGACCGCCGCCCAGCACCGTGCTCTGCGAACCTAGCGCCGCTGCCGAGGCGCTGCCCTCGTCGGGGATGAATTCAAACGCGGTGTGCCGGTAGTAGTCAAGGCCCCGGACAAGGCTCTCGGCCCGCACCCATTTCACCCCCGCCGCATCGAGCCCGCTGGTGACGGCCGCAAAAAACGCCGAAGCCTCTTCCGACAAAAACGCATCAATCTTCGGCGCATCGGCGAGGAACGGCTTGTCGCGCGCATCCTTCGAATCCAGAATCCGCAGCGGGTTTTTCTCCAGCCGCTCCTGCGATTCCTCGGACAGCTGATCCTTCACGCCAAGGAAGTAATCCACCAACGCCGCCCGCCACGCCTCACGGCTTTCCGCATCGCCCAAAGTGTTGAGGTGCAGGGTCACATCCGCGATTCCCAGCTCCTTCAGCAGTTGATCCGCCATCGCCAGCAGCTCCACGTCCGCTTGCGGTTCGCCCGCGCCGATCACTTCGGCGTCGATCTGGTGGAATTGGCGATAGCGCCCCTTTTGCGGGCGCTCATAACGGAACAAAGGCCCGTGGGTGGCCACCTTCAGCGGCGCATATTGCTGCCAGCCATTGGTCAGGAACGCGCGCGCGATCCCGGCGGTGAATTCGGGGCGCAGGGTCAGCGAATCCCCGCCGCGATCTTCGAAGGAATACATTTCCTTCGACACCACATCGGTGGTCTCACCCAGCGAACGCGCGAACACCTCGGTCTTTTCAAACACCGGCATTTCGACCCGGCGAAACCGGTAGAGCCGCCGCACGCGCTCGAAAGTCTCGACCACGAAGGCGAAAGCCTCGGCATCGGCGCCGAAAATGTCCTGGGTGCCTCTGATGGCTTGCGGGGTGTTCTTGCTCATGGGGCGGCGATTAAGCCCACGCGGGGTCTTTCGCAATCCTGCCCCACCGATTAAGGAGCGCGGCATAATTCAACCTCTCCGCCGCAAGCGAACACGCACGGCCCAATCCAAAGAGACCACCATGCGCATCGACAAGATCCCCACCGGAAAGAACCCGCCCGAAGAACTCAACGTCATCATCGAAGTGCCGACCGGGGGTGAGCCGGTGAAATACGAGTTCGACAAGGAGAGCGGCGCGCTATTCGTCGATCGCATCCTGCACACCCCGATGCGTTACCCCGCCAATTACGGTTTTGTCCCGCACACGCTCAGCCCCGATGGCGATCCGCTGGATGCGCTGGTGATTGCGCGTTCGCCGTTCATCCCCGGCTGCGTGGTGCGCGCCCGCCCGATCGGGGTGCTCAACCTCGAAGACGAACATGGCGGCGATGAAAAGCTGATCTGCGTGCCAGTGGACACGACCTTCCCCTATTATTCGGACGTGGCCGAAACCAAGGATCTGCCGTCGATCATCTTTCAGCAGATCGAACACTTCTTCACCCACTACAAGGATCTGGAAGCCGAAAAGTGGGTGCGCGTGGGCAAGTGGGGCGACGCCGCCGAAGCGCGTCAGGTCGTGATCGAAGCGATCGAGCGATACAGGAAGCCTTGATTTGCGCGCGCCGGATCGCGCGGGCGGCTCAGAAAGCTGCGAGCAGCAGCTTGAACAGCAGTGTCAGCGCAAACGGCAGGCCGATAACCAGCGCCCATAGCCCCATCGCATCGCGGCGGAAGGCGGCGGCATAGGCGATATCGATCGCCTGAGCATCGGTCAGACCCAACCAGCGCTTTTCAAACCAGCGGCACACCGGGATGATCCCTGCCACCAGCGCGATCAGCGCCATATAGGGCAGCAGCCCCGATGTCCCTTCGGACAACGCCTTTACGGTCACGAAAATCTGCAATGCGGTGTAAACCAGCAGGCCGTAAGCGACATGATCGCTCATCGCCTTGCGCCAGTCTCGCACCCGGCCATTGGTTCTGGCCTGCTCGGTTGCTTTGCCCATCATACCCGCTCCCCAACGGTTTGTTGTGATGGAAGCAGTATCGCAAAGGCGGCGCCGAGTTGCAAGCGGGGGCGCGGCGCGCGAAATCTTGTTGCTTGGCAGGCATGAATGATTGCCCAAGCCGCGAGAATCGCACGCCCTTTCGCCGTCGGCAGGTCAATTGTCGGCGGCGATACCGCAACTAAGCAAAAATCCTGCCAAACTGCTTGAGGGACTTTCCAGCCGCTTCAAGACTGCTAAAGACCACAGGGTATGAGCACCTCCACGCTATCCGAACCGGGCAGCCCAGCTGATTCCGCCGCCGCCCCGATCCAGCCCACAGGCAGCGGGCTGGAGGTGATTTCGATCGCCAAAAGCTACGACAAGACAACTGTGCTGACCGATATTTCGCTGCACGTGGCAAAGGGTGAAGTGCTTGGCCTTCTCGGCCCAAACGGCGCGGGCAAGACCACCTGTTTCTATTCGATCATGGGGCTGGTGAAACCGGATTCGGGCCGCATCCTGATGGACGGCGAGGATGTGACCTGCCTGCCGATGTATCGCCGCGCGATTCTCGGGCTGGGCTATCTGCCGCAGGAAACCAGCATTTTCCGCGGGATGACGGTTGAACAGAACATCAATTGCGTGCTCGAACTGGTCGAGCCGGACGCAGCGACCCGCGCCGCGGAACTGGAACGCCTGCTCGACGAATTCGGCCTCACCCGGCTGCGCGAATCGCCAGCGATGGCGCTTTCAGGCGGCGAGCGGCGGCGCTGCGAGATCGCCCGCGCGCTGGCAGCCAAACCTTCGATCATGCTGCTGGATGAACCCTTTGCCGGGATCGATCCGCTGTCGATCAACGACATCCGCGAACTTGTGCGCGATCTGAAATCGCGCGGCATCGGGGTGCTGATCACCGATCACAACGTCCGCGAAACGCTCGACATTGTTGACCGCGCCTGCATCATCTACGGCGGGCAGGTGCTGTTTTCCGGCAGCCCGCAGGAACTGGTCGCCGATGAAAACGTCCGGCGGCTCTATCTCGGTGAGAGCTTCACGCTCTAGGGCTGGCAGGCATGGCTCTTGGCCCTCGCCTTGATCTTCGGCAATCCCAATCGCTGGTGATGACGCCGCAATTGCAGCAGGCGATTAAGCTGCTGGCGGCCTCCAATCTCGAAATTGAAAGCTTCATTGCCGAGGCGCTTGAGGCCAACCCGTTGCTCGATACCGCCACGCCCGAGCCGGATGAGCCAGAGCGCGGCGAAGTGGCGGCGGCGCTGCCCGAAGATGCGCCAGCCGACCAGTTGATTGCATTGGGCGGCGGTGAAGGCGATGCGCCGCTCGATCTCGCTTCGGTTGACCGTGATTGGGACACTGGCGACGGCACGGCTGCTTTGGCCCGCGATGCCGAATGGGGTGCAGCGGCGGCGGGCGGGGGCGATTTCGGCGATGCGCCCGATTGGGAGCAATTGCGCGCCGCCGATGTAACGCTGGCCGACCATCTCGACGGACAAGTTGGCGCGCTCGCCTCCGATCCGCGCACCGCGCTGATCGCGCGCCATATCATCGGGCTGCTTGACGAGGCGGGCTATCTGGCTTCCGCGATTGACGAGATTGCTGATGATCTCGGCGTCACGCCTGACGAAGCCGAGGCCGCGCTGACGCTGGTGCAATCGCTCGATCCCGGCGGCGTGGGCGCGCGCAATCTGGCCGAATGCATCGCCATCCAGGCGCGCGAGGCAGATCGTTATGATCCGTGCATGGCGGCGCTGATCGCCAATCTCGATCTGGTCGCGCGCGGCGAGGTTGAGCGCCTTAAACGCCTGTGCCGGGTGGATGACGAGGATTTCGCCGACATGCTGCGCGAATTGCGCAGTTACAACCCGCGCCCCGGCCTCGCCTTTGCACCATCCGTTACCAGCACCGTGGTGCCCGACATCCTGATTACCGCCAACAACGCGGGCGGATGGGACATCGCGCTGAACGAAGAAACCCTGCCAAAGCTGATCGTCAATCGCGGCTACTTTCTCGAACTCAATGCCGGGGTATCGGACAAACAATCGCAAGGCTGGCTGAAAGAAAAGCTGGCCGATGCCCACTGGCTGATCCGCGCGCTTGACCAGCGGCAGAAGACGATCCTCAAAACCGCCGCCGAAATCGTGCGCCAGCAGGAAGGGTTCTTTCGCCGGGGGGTGGCCGAACTGCGCCCGCTGACCTTGCGCGAAGTGGCCGAGAAGATCGACATGCACGAAAGCACCGTCAGCCGGGTGACGAGCAACAAATACCTCGCCTGCGCGCGCGGGACGTTTGAATTGAAATATTTCTTCACCAGCGGGGTCGCGTCAGCAGACGGCGAAGGCGCATCGTCCGCCGCGATCAAGGCGCGGATCAAGGCGCTGATCGATGGCGAGACCGCCAAGAACATCCTGTCCGATCAACAACTGGCGGAAATGCTGCAAAAAGAAGGCTTCGACCTCGCCCGGCGCACCGTGGCCAAATACCGCGAAGCGATCGGCCTGGGCTCCAGCGCCGAGCGGCGGCGGGCGAAGAAGCTGGCGGGGGCTGGGTAACGGGACGGTACGCGCTGGCACTGTGTCTGCGCCGCACGGGCTTTGACGTTATTCGTCGGCTTCGTTCTGGCTGATATGCTTGACCATCCGGCGGCGCAGGATCGCGTGATAAAGCGCCAGCGCGACCGCGCTCACCGCCAATGCGCCGCCGAGGCCGAGCAGCGACAAGCTGCCCAGCATCGTTCCGCTATTGGCAATGGTGCCCGCCACGAGCGCGGTGACCAGACCGATGGCGATCTGCCGCAGGATCGCGCCGGGCGCTTCGGTTCGGGCGATGATCGAGGCCAGCCAGCCCGCAATCGCCCCCAGCAAGATCAGCACCAGCACCGCCATCTGACCATCAACTCCGTCATTAGAGAGCGTTTTCAAACCGGCATGCTGCCGGGCGGCTCAGGAAATTGCGCGCCTATCGCAGCCCCAGCCACGCCAGTCCCGCAATGCCGACCACGATGCGATACCATGCAAAAGGTGCAAACCCAATCCTGGTGACCACCGCGACAAACATCCTGACCACCACCAGCGCAACCACAAACCCGGCGAGTGAACCGATCCCGATCAGCTCAAGATCGCGCGAGGTAAGGTCGGCGCCATATTTGGCGAGCTGATAGACCGTTGCGCCGCTGAGCGTGGGCACCGCGAGGAAAAAGCTGAATTCGGCTGCGGTCTTGCGGTCCACCCCCAACGCCATCGCCCCAAGGATTGTCGCGCCCGAACGGCTGACGCCGGGGATCATGGCAAGGCATTGCACCAGCCCGATCACCACCGCAGTGCCCAGCGGCACCCCCGCCACTCCCGCACCCGTCGCGGGCGGATTGGCCCAGCGTTCGATGGCAAGGATCGCAATGCCGCCGATAATCAGCGTCCAGCACACCAGCACCGCATTGCCGAGCATGGTTTCGATCACATCGCCAAATGCCAGCCCCAGAAGCACCGCCGGGAAAAAAGCGACCAGCAGGTTGCGCACGAAATGGAGCGCGCCTTTTTCCAGCCCGAACAAGCCCTTCGCCACATCCCAGAACGTGCGCCAATAGAGCACCACGATCGCCAGGATCGCGGCGGGCTGGATCGCGATGTTGAACACCTCCCACGCGCGCTGATCGAAACCGAGCAGTTCGGTGGCAAGGATCAGGTGCCCGGTCGATGACACAGGCAGGAATTCGGTCAGCCCTTCAAGGATGCCGAGCAGGATGGCGGCGAGCGTATCGGTCATGGTCGCTGCGCTTTGACGAGCGCGGGCAAGGTGTCAAACTGAAAGCGGCCTCTCCGGCTGCCAAAGTGCTCGTCACCGCGTGCGCGGCGGGGGGCTGGGCTTTTTCCTGCTCTGGGGCTGGAAACAAAGAAGCCAAGCCCCGGATCAAGTCCGGGGCGACGGGAGGGGTGGGAGGGGGGAGGGGCGGGGATGCTCAACCAAAAGGCCCGCTCCGTCGGGGGGAGCGGGCCTTGATTACCTTACCAGATGCGCACGCGCTCTTCTGGCGGCAGATACATCGCATCGCCGGGCTTCACGCCGAAGGCTTCGTACCATTCATCAAGATTGCGCACGACGCCATTGACCCGGTATTCTTCGGGGCTGTGGTTGTCGGTGCGCAGACGGGTGCGGTAGTTTTCTTCGCGCTGGGCCGAACGCCACACCTGCGCCCAGGCAAGGAAAAACCGCTGATCGCCGGTCAGCCCGTCGATCACTGGCACGTCCTTGTCTTTGGTGGCGATTTTATAGGCGCGGTAGGCGAGGCTCAACCCACCGACATCGCCGATGTTCTCGCCCAGCGTCAGGCGGCCATTGACGCAGGTGGTGCCATTATCGAGCGGGCAGAAGCCGTTATATTGCGCCACCAACCGATCACCCAACGCATCAAACGCCTTGCGGTCATCATCGGTCCACCAGTTGCGCAGCATCCCGGTGGCGTCCGACTTCGACCCTTGATCGTCAAACCCGTGGCCGATTTCATGCCCGATCACGCCGCCAATCGCGCCGTAATTGACCGCGATATCATTGCTCAGCGCAAAGAACGGCTGTTGCAGGATGGCGGCGGGGAACACGATTTCGTTCTTGGTCGGGTTGTAATAGGCATTCACCGTCTGCGGCAGCATGAACCATTCGGTGCGGTCAATCGGCTGGCCCAGTTTGGCCACGTTATCGGCCATTTGCCACTTGGCCGATGCCATGCGGTTGGCAATCGGATCGCCCGGTATGATGGCGAGGCCTTCGTAGGTTTCAAGATTGGGGCGATAGCCGATCTTGGGATCGAAACTGTCCAGCTTGGCGCGCGCCTGAACCTTGGTCTCTTCGCTCATCCAGTCGATGTCTGCGATGGAATCGCGCAGCGCAATCCGCAGATTGGCGACCAGTTCATCCATCGCCGCCTTGTTTTCGGGCGGGAAATAACGCGCGACATAGGATTTGCCGATCAATTCGCCGAGCAGGCTTTCGGATTCGCCAATCGCACGTTTCCAGCGTGGGCGCTGTTCGGGCGTGCCGCGCAGGGTCTTGCCGTAGAATGCAAAGCTGGCATCGTCGAACCGCTTGGGCAGCACTGCGGCGTTGCCCGACAGAAACTCCTTCGCCATCCACGCCTGCAAGGTCGCGACCGGGGTTTCGCTCAACAACGCGAACATCCCGGGCAGGCCGGTGCCGATCTTGGCGAGCGTCGCCTCATCCAGCCCCAGCGCAGCGATTTCTTTCTCGGTCGGCGGCATCATGCTGACGACGAAGCCGGGGCTTTCCGCAACCCCCATCGCCGCGATCATCGCAGCCACCGGCACCTTGCCGCCGATCGCAGCGAGTTCTTCGGCGGTCAGCAGATTGTAGGTCAGATCGCGGTTGCGGCGCACGGTGCGATCCCATGCGACGGTGCGGGCGATGCTGTCTTCAAAGGCATAGACCGCTTCGGCGGCTGCCGCCGGATCGGCATAGCGCGCCTCACCCAGCAAGAAGGCAAGGTAGGCCTTGTAAGCGGCCTGAATCGCGCGGCCTTTTTCGCTTTCGTCGAGGTAGTAATCGCGGTCAGGCAGGCCCAATCCGCCAAACCCGACCGAGGCGATGTGACGATCGGGCTGCTTGGCATCCACGCCCACGCCGCCGCCCACCGGGCTGGCATAGCCCGGCTCTGCCCACAGCATCGCCAGATCATCGAGCGTTTGCGCGCCCATGATCCGGTCAAGATACGGCTGCGCCGGGGCGAGGCCCGCGGCTTCGATCGCGTCGGTATCGAGATAAGAGTTATACGCGCCGACAATCCGCGCCTCATCCGCGCTCAGGCTCGCGGCGTCCTTTGCCAGCAGATCATCGATCAGCGCCTTGACGTCCGCCGTGCTCTTTTCGCCGAGCAGCGTGAACGCGCCCAGGCGGCTGAATTCGCGCGGGAGCGGATTGGCGTCGATCCACGGGCGGTTGACGAAGGCGAAGAAATCATCGCCCGGCTTTACATCACTCGCGAGCAGCGCCGGATCAACGCCCCATGTGCCAAAGCTCATCGTCGGCAGGGTTGAGGCCGGGGCGGGGGTGGCGGCGCTATCTTCCACCAGCAATTCAAGGCCGTCGTCGTGAACATGGGTATCGTCATTGGCAAGCGCGGGCGCGGCGGCAAATGCCAGCGCGGCCAAGCTGACGCCAAGCAGGGCGGGTTTGTGGATCATGTCTGGAGTCCCGAAAATTGGAGCAGGAAATCTGCCTATCCCACATTAACGCGCCGCGCAGGGAAAGGTCGCCCTTTGTCCGGCGGCTCAGGCGTTTCGTCGAAAACCGGAGGGAAATCAGGCGGCGGCGTGGGTGAATTGCAGCCGCGCCAGCCGCGCATAGAGCCCGCCCGCCTTGGACAGCGCATCATGCGTGCCCTGTTCGACGATCCGGCCTTCATCAAGCACGATGATCCGGTCTGCCGCGCGCACCGTGGCGAGCCGATGCGCGATCACCAGCGTGGTGCGCTGCGCCATCAGCTTTTCGAGCGCTTGCTGCACCAATTGTTCGCTTTCTGCATCCAGCGCGCTGGTTGCTTCGTCGAGCAGCAGGATCGGCGCATCGCGCAGCAGCGCGCGGGCGATGGCGACGCGTTGTTGCTGCCCGCCCGAAAGCTGCGTTCCGCCTTCGCCAAGGTAAGTGTCCAGCCCGCTTGGCAACGCGCGCAGGAAGGTTTCAGCATTGGCGGCGCGCGCGGCGTTCCAGATATCCTCGTCGCTCGCGTCCCACTTGCCGTAACGCAGGTTGTCGCGGGCATTGGCGCTGAACAGCACCCCGTCCTGCGGCACCAGCGCAAGGCGCGCGCGAATGTCAGCCGGGTCGGCAGCGGTCAACGGCACGCCATCCAGGCGGATGGTGCCGCCCTGCGGATCGTAAAACCGTTCGACCAGCTGAAAAATCGTCGATTTGCCCGCACCCGAAGGCCCGACAATCGCAATCGTCTCCCCCGGCTCGATTTCGAGCGTGAAGTCTTTCAGCGCCGCCGTTTCAGGCCGTGCGGGGTAGCGGAAGGTGACATTGCGGAAAGACAGGCTGCCGCGCGGTGGCTGCGGCAGGCTTTCGGGCCGCGCAGGCGGGGCGATATCGGCCCGCGCTTCAAGCAGTTCGGCCAGCCGGCTCGCCGCGCCCGCGCCGCGCAGCAGATCGCCATACACTTCGGTGAGTGAACCCAGCGCACCCGCCACCAGCCCGCCGGTCAGCACAAATGCGGCAATCGTCCCGCCGCTGATCACGCCTTCCGATACCGCCAGCGCGCCGCGCCACATCACCACCACGATCCCGCCAAACACCAGCAGGATAACGATCGAGGTCATCGCCGCGCGCAGCACAATCCGCCGCCGCGCGGTGGCGAAGGTTTCCTCGACCACGCTGGCAAAGCGCGCACTTTCACGGCGTTCCTGCCCGAAGCTCTGGACGATCTTCATCGCCGACAGCACTTCGGTGACATAGGCACCCACATCAGCGATCCGATCCTGACTGGTGCGCGAAACAGTGCGGATCTTGCGCCCGAAATAGACAATCGGCGCAATCACCAGCGGGATGCCGATCAGCAGGCCCAGCGTCAGCGACGGAGCGAGATAGAGCAGCAGCCCGATCCCGCCAATCGCGGTGAGCGAATTGCGCAGCGCCACCGAAATCGTGGTGCCGACCACGTTTTCGATGATCGCGGTGTCGCTTGTCATCCGGCTGCTGATTTCCTTGGGGCTGTTAACCTCGTAGAAGCCGGGCGACAGACGCAGCAGGTTTTCCTGCACTTTCAGCCGGATATCGGCCACCACCTGTTCACCCAGCCAGCTGACGAAATAGAACCTGAGCGCGGTGCCGATGCCGAGGATCAGCACGATCATCAGCAGATACTGGAAGGCGTGCCCGATCTGTTCGGCATTGGCGGTGCCGCCGAACGCTTCGTCGATGATCACCTTGAACCGCCACGGGATCGCCAGCGTCGCGGCCGAGGTGATCACCAGCGCCAGCAGCGCGAGGCCGATCTGGCGCGGATATTGCACCGCTGCACCAAACACCATCTTCAGCGGCGCGAGCGAGCGCGGGCGGGCGGCAGGGTCAGCCTCTGCCCCTACCTCTGCCTCCATCGCGATTGCCTGCGTGTCCAGCGGGGCAAGCAGCGCGTCTGCCCCGCTGTCAGCGGGAGCGTCGGAAATTTCGCGATCGAGAGGTTTACCGTCCATATCCGCAGCGCTCTAGCCTTGGCTGGCGCGAATTTCACGCGCAAAAAGTGCCCCTATGACAAGCCGTGTTCACCAGATTGCCACAATTGTGCATTGCACAATAGCGCGCAAGGGGCCATCTAAAGCCCCAGGCGCCCCGGTGAGAGGCGCAGATTGTTCGCGATGACGGAGAGCCAAACGATGCTTTACCACGCCTATGAGCTTCAACGCAGCTGGATGAACAGCGCCAGCGCGCTGGCCTCGATCAGCGTCGGCGTGCTTTCCAATCCGGCCAATCCGTTCGGCTATATCGGCATGGGGCCGATGGCCGCCAATGCGCTTGACGTGTTTGCCCACGCCACCGCACATTATGGCAAGCCCGCTTTCGGCATCACCGAAGTCACCATCGACGGCAAATCCCACGCGGTACACGAGAGTACCGCGATCAAGCGCCCGTTCGGCGATCTGCTGCGCTTTACGGTCGAAGGCGCGCCCGCTGACCGCCCGCGCCTGCTGATCGTCGCACCGATGAGCGGGCACTACGCCACGCTGCTACGCGGCACGGTCGAACGGATGCTCGAAAGCTGCGAAGTGTTCATCACCGATTGGGCCGATGCCAAGATGGTGCCGCAAAGCGCCGGGCAGTTCGATCTGGATGAATATATCGACTATCTGATCGAATTTGCCGAGCATATCCATGATCAAGCAGGAGGCCAACGCATCCACATGATGGCGGTGTGCCAGCCATCGGTTCCGGCCTTTGCTGCGACCGCGCTGCTGAACCTGCATAAATCGCCCGCGACGCCTGCAACGCTGACGATGATGGGCGGGCCGATCGATACCCGCGAGTGCCCCACCGTGGTCAACAACATGGCGATGCAGCGCCCGATCGAATGGTTCCGCCAATCGGTGATCGCCACTGTGCCGATGAAATATCCCGGCAGCGGGCGGCGGGTCTATCCCGGCTTCATGCAGCTATCGGCGTTCATGAGCATGAACCTGCGCAGCCACATGATGAGCCACTATGAGATGTTCAAACACCTCACCGCTGGTGACGAGGCGAGCGCGCAGGCGACCAAGGATTTCTACGACGAATACCGTTCTGTGTGCGACATGACGGCGGAGTTTTATCTCCAGACGGTCGAAGAAGTGTTTCAGAAGCACTCGATCCCCAAGGGCGAATTCCGCCACAAGGGCGAATTGGTCGATATCACCCAGATCACCGACACCGCGCTGCTGGCGATCGAGGGTGAGCGCGACGATATTTCAGGGATCGGCCAGACCAAGGCTGCGCTGAAGCTGACCCCCAACCTGCCCGACGATAAAAAGCGGTATTACATGGCCGAAGGCGCAGGCCATTACGGCATCTTCAACGGCAGCCGCTGGCGCACCAAGGTCGCCCCCGTGGTCGAAGAATGGATCGCCGCGCACAAAGGGTAACGGTTGGGGGTACGGCAGCGGCAGTTTGGCGGGCGTTGCCCATATTGACCACCGCACCGGGTCGCAGTTCGGGCATCAGCACCTGCGCCACGTAGGCTTCAAACCCGTCGTCTTGGCCCGCGCCGCCGCATCAGCAGATAGGCGGCGGGCAGGACGAACATCGACAGCAGCGGCGCGGTGATCATCCCGCCAATCATTGGCGCGGCGATGCGGCTCATCACTTCTGAACCTGCGCCGGTGCCGATCAGCACCGGCAGCAGCCCCGCCAGGATCGTCGCCACCGTCATCGCCTTGGGTCGCACCCGCAGCAGCGCCCCTTCGCGGATCGCCGCCGTCACCGCTTCTGCATCCGGATCGTCCCCGTGCCGGGCCAGCGCGGATTTGAGATAGATCATCATCACCACGCCAAATTCCGCCGAAACCCCGGCCAGCGCGATGAACCCCACGGCGGTCGCCACCGACTGGTTATAGCCGAGCAAATAAAGCAGCCAGAACCCGCCGGTCAGCGCAAACGGCAGCGTGGCCATGATCAGCAGCGCCTCATCCAGCCGCCGGAAGATCAGGTAGAGCAGCAGGAAAATGATTCCCAGCGTCGCCGGAACCACGATTTGCAGCCGTTCATAGGCGCGTTCCATATATTGGAACTGCCCGGCATAGGACAGGCTGACCCCCGGAGGCAGGGTGACATCGCGTGCCACCGCTTGCTGGATATCGGCCACCACCGCGGCCAGATCGCGCCCGCGCGCATCGACATAGACATAGCTGGTCGGCCGCCCCTGTTCGCTTTTCAGCATCGGCGGCCCATCGCTCACCGCGATGCGGGCGAGAGTGCCCAGCGTGATCTGCCCGCCGGCAGTCGTCAGCAGCGGCAGGCTGCGCAATTCGTCCACGCTATCGCGGATTTCGCGCGGATAGCGGACATTGATCGGATAGCGCGCCACGCCTTCGACCGTGCGGCCGATATTCGCCCCGCCGATGGCGCCCGCCACGATCTGCTGCACATCGGCGATGTTGAGGCCGTAACGCGCCGCCGCCACCCGGTCGATGGTAACGTCGATATAGCGCCCTCCCGTCAGCCGTTCTGCCAGCGCCGAACTGACGCCGGGCACCCGCCGCGCCACACGCTCAACCTCAACGGCGGTTCGTTCGAGTTGCGCCAGATCCTCTCCCGACAGCTTGATGCCAATCGGGCTTTTGATCCCGGTCGCCAGCATGTCGATGCGGTTGCGGATGGGCGGCACCCAGACATTGGCAAGGCCGGGCACCTGCACAGCGCGGTCAAGCTCTTCAAGCAGCTTGTCAGGCGTCATCCCGGCGCGCCACTGATCGCGCGGTTTGAACTGGATGGTGGTTTCAAACATCGTCAGCGGGGCAGGGTCGGTGGCAGTATCGGCGCGGCCCGCCTTGCCGAACACGGTGGCGACTTCGGGCACGGATTTGATCATCCGGTCGGTGCGTTGAAGCAAGGCTGAGGCTTGCGCAGGTGACAGGCCGGGCAAGGCGGTCGGCATATAGAGCAGATCGCCTTCATCCATCGGCGGCAGAAATTCGCCGCCCAGCCGCGATAGGGGCACCAGCGTGGTCGCAAACACCACTGCGGCGATCACCAGCGCCGCTTTGGGCCGCTGCATCACCCAATCGAGGCCGGGGCGATAGGCCCGGGTCAGCGTGCGGTTGAGGATGTTGCTGTCTTCGCGCGGGATCTTGCCGCGCACCAGCCAGCCGATCAGCACCGGCACCAGCGTGATCGAAAGGATCGCGGCAGCCGCCATCGCATAGGTTTTGGTAAAGGCCAGCGGCGCGAACAGCCGCCCCTCCTGCGCCTGAAGGGTGAATACCGGAATGAACGATAGGGTAATGATCAGCAGGCTGAAGAACAGCGCCGGGCCAACCTCGCGCGACGCTGCGGCGACGATCCGCCACCGCTCCTCGCCCGAAATGGCGGTATCGGGGCGTTCGTCCATCCGGTGTTCGATATGCTTGTGCACGTTTTCGATCATCACGATGGCGGCATCCACCATCGCGCCAATCGCAATCGCGATGCCGCCCAGCGACATGATATTCGCGCTTACCCCCTGAAAGCGCATGATCAGAAACGCCGCCAGCACGCCCAATGGCAGGGTCAGTATCACAACCAGCGCCGATCGCGCGTGCCACAGGAACAGCGCGCAGATAATGCCGACGATGATGAATTCGGCGATCAGTTTGTGCGTCAGATTGCGGACCGAGGCATCGATCAGGTGCGAACGATCATAGGTGGTGACCACCTCGACACCGTCCGGCAGGCTGGCGCGCAATTGATCGAGCCGCGCCTCGACTGCGGTAATTGCAGTGCGCACATCGGCACCCTGACGCAGCACAATGATGCCGCCGGCCACCTCGCCTTCGCCGTTCAATTCGGCAATCCCGCGCCGCAGCTCCGGCCCCAGTTGGATATGCGCCACATCGCCCAGCGTCACCGGCACGCCGCCCGGCGCGGTGCGCAGCGCAATCTGGCGGAAATCGTCAAGATTGGCGAGATAGCCCGAGGCGCGAACCATATATTCGGCCTCGCCCAGTTCCACCACCGAACCGCCGGTTTCCTGATTGGCGGCCTGCACCGCGCTGACGACTTCGGCATGCGTCACGCCGAGCGAGGCCATGCGATAGGGATCGAGCACGATCTGATATTGCCTGACCATCCCGCCCACGCTGGCGACTTCGGCCACGCCGGGGATGGTTTGCAGTTCATAACGCAGGAACCAGTCCTGAATGCTGCGCAACCCCGCCAGATCGTGCCCGCCGCTGCGGTCGACCAGCGCATATTCGTAAATCCAGCCCACCCCGGTGGCATCGGGGCCAAGCTGCGGCGACACCCCGGCGGGCAGATCGCCCTGCGCCTGGCTGAGATATTCCAGCACCCGGCTGCGCGCCCAGTAAAGGTCAGTCCCGTCTTCAAAGATCACATAAACGAAGCTGTCGCCAAACATCGAATAGCCGCGCACGGTTTCCACGCCGGGAACCGAAAGCAGGGTGGTCGACAGCGGGTAAGTGACCTGGTCTTCGACGATTTGCGGGGCTTGCCCGGCGAAATTGGTCCGCACGACCACCTGCACATCGGACAGATCGGGCAGCGCATCGACAGGTGTGGTGCGCACCGCCCACAGTCCGGCCAGCGTCAGCGCGATCGCCGCGAGCACGATGAATACCCGGCCCGCAATCGCGCCGTCAATGATCCGCGCGATCACTTGTTTGCCCCTTCAGCGATGGGCCGCACCTTTATGCCCGAAAGGCTGGCTTCGGAATCGAGCAGGAACTGGCCCGACACCACCACCTGTTCGCCTGCCGCCAGTCCGGCGAGCACTTCGATCTGGCCATTGGCCTCGCGCCCGATGCGTATTTCGGCGGGCAGAAACCCGCCTTTGCCCTGCGCCAGCATCACCAGATTGCGCCGTCCGGTGCGGATTACCGCCTCTGCCGGGATCAACAGCGCGTCGCGCGGTTCGGGTGACAGGGTGACTTGCGCGAACATACCGGGCCGCAGCCGCAGGCCGGGATTGGGCAATTCGGCACGCACGGTCAGCGTCCGGCTGTCCGCCTGCGCGCTCGGCAGGATCGCGGTGATCCTGCCAGAGAACAGCTCACCGGGATAGGCCGTCAGCGCGGCCCGCACGGTCTGGCCGATGCTGATGTCGCCCGCCTGACTTTCAGGCACGGCGGCCTCCAGCCATACGGGGTTGAGCGCGGTGATTTCGGCCAAGGTCTGCCCGCTCACCACGCTCATCCCGCGTCGCACCGCCAGCATGGTGATCGCGCCCGAACTGGGTGCGGCGATGGTGATGACCGACTGCGGCTTTCCGCTGCGGGCAACCGCGGCAATCATGCTGTCGGGCATTCCCAGCAGGCGCAACCGATCCCGCGCGGCGCGGGTCAGCGCACCGTCGCCGGTGGCGGCGACGGCGAGATATTCAGCCTGCGCCCCGCCCCATTCGGGGATCAGCAGATCGACCAGCGGCGTGCCTGCTGCCACCACATCATCGGGCGCATGGCCATAGGTGCGCTGGACAAACCCGCCCGAACGCGGCTGCACAATCGACACCTCGCGCGCATTATAGGCGATGCTGCCGGTGACGGTGGTTTCGGTATCGAGCGCGCCCATCGCGGCCTCAGCCGTGCGGATGCCGAGGTTTTGCACTAGCGCCGGATCAATGCTGACCCCGGCCTGCGCGGCTTCTTCGCCCGCACATTTGGGCACCAGTTGCATATCCATGAACGGAGATTTACCGGGCTTGTCGAACTGCTGGCCGGGCACCATTGGGTCATACCAATAGAGCACCTCGCATTCCGCCTGCGTGTCGCCACCTGCGGTATCGGCAGCGCCGCCAAGCATCGACAGGCCATATCCCGCCGCGCCGCTGATCAGCGCCAGCACGACGCCGCCAGCAAGCATCCGTTGGCGAGCCGACAGATTGTTCCAACCACTGCTCATAGCATGTGCTCCCCATAGGTCAGTCGCAGAACGGCGGCAGCCTCAACCGCAGCCGCTTCGCGTTCGAGGATGTCGAGTTCGAGCAGCGCCAGCGCGGTGCGGGCGGCGATCACGTCGATCAGATCGGCGCGGCCTGCGGCAAAGCTCGCG
>JAHJSJ010000188.1 GCA_018830415.1 Alphaproteobacteria bacterium
ACGGATAATCGCCTTCGTGATCCAATATCATCCGCACCGCACGGGCACGAACCTCCGGCGAAAACTTGTTCGTTGTCTTGCTCATAAGGACTCCATCTACTCAAAAGTTGGAGCCTCCGACAATCCCGGGGCGGTTCAACCAAGCGGCGCACATTGTCTCAAGGGGCAGTCAACCTGCGGCTATGTCGCCACGGGGTTTTCGAATCTGAAGATCGCGCTTGAGCTGCGCGACAAAGGCTGGCTTGGCGAGCGTGACGCCCTGATCAAAGAGGGGCTGAGATCGGGGCCGCCCATGAGACGATGCAAGGGACGCGTGCACGTGACATCGCAAGACCTCTCAGCGGGGCTGTGCGGTAGCCTCAGGTAAACTTGTTTGACCAGATCGGTGCCGACGGGGTGCCAAAAACCAGCACCCCCTATTCCATACAAATTACATACCGGCGCAAGGACTTTGTCCAAACCATTGAAAAATGGTGCTGCTGGGGAGGATTGAACTCCCGACCTCACCCTTACCAAGGGTGCGCTCTACCACTGAGCTACAGCAGCGCCGGATCAGGCGCGCGCTATTGTCGCGCTCCCCTGCAATGTCAAGCGGGGGTTGATGGTGAGGCCAACTAACGGCAATGGGTTGCGCATGAGTGAAGACCCTCGCAAGAATATGTCCCGAGAGGCACGTCTCGCGGCCAAGCTGCGCGAAAACCTGCGGCGCAGGAAGGCGCAGACGCGCGCGGTTGAAGGTGCCGGGGGTGATTCGGACTCTGCGTCGATAGAAACCCTTCCCAATCGCGCTGACGAAAGCTAACCCCCGCGCTATATTCTGATTAAAGGAGTGGGCGGCTCGGAACCCCTCGGAGAAAAAATGCCCAAGCTTATCCTCGTTCGCCACGGCCAGAGCCAGTGGAACCTTGAAAACCGCTTCACCGGCTGGTGGGACGTTGACCTGACCGATCAGGGCGTGGCCGAAGCCAAGGCGGCAGGCGCGCTATTGAAAGACAAAGGCGTGCTGCCAACCCGCGCCTTCACATCGGTGCAGACCCGCGCGATCCGCACCTTGCATCTGGCGCTGGAACAAGCCGGGCGGCTGTGGATCCCCGAAGTCAAGGACTGGCGGCTGAATGAACGCCACTATGGCGGGCTGACCGGGCTGGACAAGCAGGAAACGCGCGAAAGGCACGGCGATGAACAGGTGCATATCTGGCGCCGCAGTTTCGATGTGCCCCCGCCCGAACTCGAACCGGGGAGCGCCTTCGATCTCGCCTCGGACCCGCGCTATGCCGGGATCGCCATTCCGCGCACCGAAAGCCTGAAGCTGACGATCGAACGCGTGCTGCCCTATTGGCAAAGCGCGATTCTGCCCGTGCTTGCCAGCGGCGAAACCGTGATTATCGCCGCCCACGGCAATTCGCTGCGCGCGCTGGTCAAGCATCTGTCGAACATCTCGGACGCGGACATCACCGGGCTGGAGATTCCCACCGGCCAGCCGATCATCTATGACTTTGATGCCAACATGGTGCCGGGTGAACGGTATTATCTGAAGGACGCATGATGGACAGCACCGGGGGACGTGTCGCCATCGTGATGGGCAGCCAGTCAGACTGGCCGACCATGAAATGTGCCGCCGAAGTGCTCGATGAACTTGAAGTGCCTTACGAGGCGCGGATCACCTCGGCGCACCGCACGCCTGACCGGATGGCCGCCTTTGCCAAGGGGGCCGAGGGCGAAGGCTTCGATGTCATCATCGCGGGCGCGGGCGGCGCGGCGCATCTGCCGGGCATGATCGCCAGCATGACCCATCTGCCGGTGCTGGGCGTGCCGGTGCAGTCCAAGGCTTTGAGCGGCATGGATAGCCTGCTGTCGATCGTGCAGATGCCCGCCGGGGTGCCCGTCGGCACGCTGGCGATTGGTGAGGCGGGCGCGAAAAACGCCGGACTGCTCGCCGCCGCGATCCTTGCCCTGTCTGATGAGGGCCTGTCCGAACGCCTGCAGGATTGGCGCGCCGCCAAAAGCGCCGCCGTGGCCGAGGTTCCGGAGGATTGACGACAGCAACCGTCCGGGCTGAGCTTGTCGAGGCCCGGCATTTTTCTTTATGCCCGGCGTCGCAGAAGGATAGCCCTTCGACAGGCTCTGGGCGAACGGGGTAAACAGTTTGGCGCTTGCAGCAGGCTCCACCATCGGCATTCTCGGCGGCGGCCAATTGGGCCGGATGCTGGCTGTGGCCGCCTTGCAGTTGGGTTACCGGGTAATCGGCTACGCGCCCGAAGGCGATAATGTTGCGGCCGATGCGTGTGCGGATTTCGTCACCGCTGATTGGAACGATGCCGCAGCGCTCGCCGATTTTGCCGCGCGCTGCGATGTGGTGACGTGGGAGTTTGAAAACGTCCCGCTCGCCGCTGTTGCTGCCATCCCCAAGCCATTGCTCGCCTGCCCGCCGCGCGCGCTGGAAGTGGCGCAGGACCGGCTTGCTGAAAAACGCTTCGTCGCTGATCTTGGCGCCATACCTGCCCCCTATGCACGGGTTGAAAGCGCGGAAGATTTCGCCGCCGCGATCACCGCTGTCGGCACCCCCGGCATCCTCAAGACCGCACGCGATGGCTATGACGGCAAGGGCCAATGGCGGGTGCGATCAGCATTGGACGCAAGCGGGATGCGGTTTCCCGGCGTTCCGTGCATCTACGAAGGCTTCGTCATTTACGAAACCGAATTTTCGGTGATTCTGGTGCGTGGGCGCGATGGCACCATCCGGTTTTGGGATTCGACCGCGAACCTGCATGATGGCGGGATGCTGACCCGCGCGATCCTGCCCGCCGGCGCGCTGGTCGAAGCGCAGGTGCCTGCCGCGCGCGAACTCGCCGCCAAGACCGCCAATGCTTTGGGTTATGTAGGGGTGCTGACGCTGGAGTTTTTCGCCACGCGGGACGGGCCGATCTTCAACGAAATGGCCCCGAGGGTGCACAATTCGGGCCACTGGACTATCGAAGGGGCAGCCACCAGCCAGTTTGAAAACCACATCCGCGCGATCTGCGGCCTGCCGCTGGGCGGCACCGTCACCCGCTTTGCGGCAATCGAACTGCGCAATATTGTCGGCGATGCAGCGCTGACAGCCCACCAGATCCTGGCCGAACCGGGCGAGCCGCACCTGCATCTTTATGGCAAGCGCGAAGCACGCGAAGGACGCAAGATGGGTCATGTTACCCGGGTGAGCCACGCGTTGAAATGACACTTGGCAAATGACCCCTGAAATCGTCCTGATCTACGCCCGCGCCGCCAATGGCGCGATCGGCCATCACGGCGCCCTGCCGTGGCGGCTGCCTGCCGATCTGAAACGCTTCAAGGTGCTGACCACCGGCAAGCCGATGGTGATGGGCCGCAAAACCTTTGAAAGCCTGCCCGGTCTGCTGCCCGGTCGTCGCCATATCGTGCTGTCGCGCCGTGATAATTTTGCGGCACAGGGCGCGGAAATGGCCGGATCGGTCAAGGATGCGCTGGCGCTGGCGGCACAGGACAATGACAGCGGCGAAATCGCGGTGATCGGCGGGGCGGCAATCTATGATGCGTTCATACCAATCGCCCACCGGATCGAACTCACCCAAATTCACGCGGATTACCCCGGCGATACCTTCATGGCTGAACCGGGGCGCGGATGGGTGCTGACCGCGCGCGAGGATCATGCGGCGGACGGCGCGCAGCCCGCGTTCTCGTTCCTGACCTTGCGCAGAGGACGTGCCTGATGCGCTGGCTCGATCACCGTGACCCTGTGCCCGATGCCCTGCACGGCGCGGTGATTGCGCTGGGCAATTTCGACGGGTTCCATCGCGGCCATCAGGCGGTGGCGGGCGCCGCGATCCGCTGGGCGCAGACAGAGGGCCGTCCCAGCATCATCGCCACGTTCGATCCGCATCCGGTCGAATTTTTCCGCCCCGATGTGCCGCCGTTCCGGCTGACGACGCTGGAACAGCGGCAGGAATTATATCTGGCCGCAGGCGCAACCGCGATGCTGGTATTCCATTTCGATGCCGAACTGGCCGGAACCAGTGCTGAGGATTTTATCACCCGCATCCTGATCGACCGTTTCGGCGCACACGGGGTGGTGACGGGCGGCGATTTCACCTTTGGCAGGCAAGCGAAGGGCAATGTCGCGCTGCTGCGCAGCCTTGGCGGCGAGTTGGGCCTGCAATCGCGGGTGGTCGATCCGGTGGAAGACGGCGGAGAGGTCGTTTCATCCAGCAATATCCGCGCGGCGCTGCGCGATGGTGATCCGCAGCTTGCCGCATCGCTGCTCACCCGGCCCTTCGCGATTCGCGGGATTGTCGAGCACGGCGACAAGCGCGGGCGCACCATCGGCTACCCCACCGCCAACCTGTCGATCGATCCCTATCTGCGCCCGAAATACGGCATCTACGCCGTCACGGGCCGCATTCTGGCGACCGGAGAGGTGCTGAAAGGCGCAGCCAATATCGGCATCCGCCCGCAGTTCACCCCGCCCAAGGAATTGCTCGAACCGTATTTCTTCGATTTCTCCGGCGATCTTTACGGGCAGGAGATCGAAGTCGCGTTCCACCACTTCCTGCGCGGTGAGGCGAAGTTTGACAGTCTTGAGGCGCTAATGGCGCAGATGGACAAGGATTGCGAGCGGGCGCGGTGCCTTCTCTCTTCGTCTTTGCGAGCGTAGCGAAGCAATCCAGAGCGGCTCGCAATTCGCTCTGGATTGCCGCGGAG
>JAHJSJ010000189.1 GCA_018830415.1 Alphaproteobacteria bacterium
GCCGACGCTATCATTTTCGCTAACCGAAATCACCTCTGATCCGGCGTAGAATTGGCTGAGCGCGTCGCGCAGTCCGTCAGCGGTCGGTTCACCGCGCATCGCGCCAAGATGCAGCGGCACTTCGACCACCATTCCGCGATAGGCCGGGACGACCGCGGGGGCGAAAATCACACCATGTTCAAGGCCCGCGTGCAGCTGCATTTCCGGGCGATGTTTGTGCGCCAGATCATACCCATAGGCGCGGAACGCCGGCGCGCTTTCGGCCTCGAAACGGGCGATCAGGGCATTGCCGCCGCCCGAATATCCGCTCACTGCGTTGACGGTATAGGGCCAGTCGGCGGGCAACAAACCCGCGCGCACCAGTGGCGCGATCAGCGCGAGGAAGCCGGTGGGATAACAGCCGGGGTTGGTCACCAACCTGGCATTGGCGATGGCAGAGCGCCCGATGATTTCGGGGAAACCGTAAGTCCACCCCTCGGCCACGCGGTGCGCCGATGAGGCGTCGATGATGCGGGTATCGGACCCTTCGGCCAGCCTCACCGCCTCCTTCGCCGCATCATCCGGCAGGCACAGAATCGCAATATCGGCGGCGTGGAGCGCATCGCGGCGCGCGGCTTCGTCCTTGCGCTGGGCATCGTCGAGCACGATCAGATCGAACTCATCGCGCCCCTGCAACCGCTCGCGAATCTCAAGGCCGGTGGTGCCTGCCGCACCGTCGATGAACAGGCGGATCGCCATGGCCTACGCGCCTTCCGGGGCGAGTTCGCCCGTCCGGCACCAACCGGCGGGGCCGTGCGGGCCGGGGCAGCCCCACACCCATCCGCCCGCGACATCGAGCAATTCGAACCTTGTGCCGGGGGCGAGCTGCGCAAACACCTCGCTATCATCGCGCGGGACGAGCCGCAGGCCTGCGCCAGCTTCGCCCACTACGCGCACCTGCGGGATCACGTAATGCGCGGCGAGATGCGTGCCAGCGAGCGCGATATGCGCCAGATCCCCGCGCAGCGGCAGCGCGCCGGGCGCAGGCTTTTCGACCGGGCCTTTCAGACCCAGCACGCCCGCAGGCACCGCGTATTCCGTTTCCTCGCGCGTCGCGCCGCTCATTTGCGTTCCGTCAGCTAAAGTCGGTGTGGCCGCGCTTTCCCCGGCGGCGGCGTGGGAGGCCCGTTAGCGACAAGTCGCGATCAGAGCAAGCGGGCCGCCATCACCGTCACCCGCCATAACGCGCCAGAATCGCGTGCCACGACGCGCGCAGCCCCAGCCCGCGCCCGCCGCGCGTCCGTCCGGGTCGGGAGGTCGGGTTCCAGGCAAAGGTATCGAAATGCACCCAGTCCAGCCCTTCTGCCACGAACCGGTCGAGGAACAATCCGGCGACGCTTGCCCCGGCAAAGGGATTGGCCGAGGCATTGGTCATATCGGCGACGTCCGATGACAGATATTCGCGGTAAGCCTCGGGCAAGGGCAGGCGCCAGGGCGGATCATCATTGGCTGTGCCCGCCGCCAGAAACGCCTCCGCCGTTGCGTCACTGCGCGTCATCATTGCCGGATAATCGGGGCCAAGCGCCACCCGCGCCGCGCCGGTCAGCGTGGCGAAATCGACGATCAGATCGGGCTTCTCCTCGCTCGCACGGGTCAGCGCATCGCCGAGGATCAGCCGCCCTTCGGCATCGGTATTGTGGATCTCAACCGTCAGACCCTGACGGCTCTTGAGCACATCGCCGGGACGAAAGGCACCGCCCGAAATCGCGTTTTCCACCGCCGGGATCAGCAGATGCAGCCGCACCTTCAGCCGCGCGCCCATGATCAGACCGGCCAGCGCCAGCGCGTGCGCCGCGCCGCCCATGTCCTTCTTCATCAGCCGCATGCCCGATGACGGCTTGATATCCAGCCCGCCAGTATCGAAACTCACTCCCTTGCCTACGATGGCGAGCACCGGGTCGCTGTCCTTGCCCCACACAAGGTGCATCAGCCGCGGCGCATGGTGGCGCGTGGCGGCGCGGCCGACCGCATGAACCATCGGATAGCCTTGTTCCAAAGCATCGCCGCGCACGACATCAAGCTGCGCCTTGTGCGCCTTGGCGAGGCGTTCGCACTCGGCCTCAAGCGCGGCTGGCCCCATGTCTTCGGGCGGGGTGTTGACCAGATCGCGCACCAGACATTCGGCCTCGGCCTCGGCTGTGACAGCGCCGATTTGCCCGACCTGCGTGGTCAGCAGCACCCGCGCGCCTACCGGCTTGTCATCGCTGCGATAGCGGGCAAAGCGATATTGCCCGGTGATCCAGCCGAACATCGCCGGGCCGGGGCCAGAACCTTCAGCGCCATTCGCCACACGATAGGTTCCCTCGGGCAATTCCTCAGCCAGCTTGGCAAGGCACCAGCTCGACAGGTTTTCGGGATCGGCAACCCCGCCTACCGCGAACCAGCTATCGCCATCGGGGACGATCCCGACCTGATAGCCGCCGCCTTCAAACTTCTGGCCCGCAAGACTGGCGCGCTGGCCAGCAGACAGGGTCTTGGTGAAGGCGGCAAAGCCATCCTTGTTCACCAGATGGATGGCAATCGCGTCGGCTCCGCGATCAGGCTGGATCAGTGCTTTGGGTTTGCTCATGCCTGTTTCATAATCGCGGCTGGCGGCTTGTCACCCATAGATTGAAATTGTCCGGCAGCGCGACCGGGACAAGCCGAATGTTTCACGTGAAACATTGACCTGGGCGGACCTAGAAGGGGTCTAGCCGGGATCTAGCGCAGATTACGTGGCCGCTGGCCCATGCGCGTGAAATGTAGCTTTTCGCCGCGCGCGTCGCTATATGGCCGCCATGCACCAATACCAACTCGTTGACAGCGATCAGACCGTCTACCGCGACGGCACCATCAAACTGCATGGGCCAGAAGGCTTTGACGCGATGCGCAAGGCAGGGCGGCTGGCCGCCGAAATCCTCGATGCCTGCGTTGATCTGGTTAGGCCCGGCGTGACCACCGGCCAGCTTGACGATGCGATCCGGGGCATGATGCTGGATGCAGGCGCGGTGCCCGCGACGCTCGGCTATCGCGGCTATGCGCATTCGTCGTGCATTTCGATCAACCATGTGATCTGCCACGGCATTCCGGGTGACAAGGTGTTGAAGGATGGCGACATTCTCAACATTGATGTGACCCCGTTGGTCGATGGCTGGCACGGCGATACGTCGCGGATGTTCTACGCAGGTGAACCTTCATTGAAGGCGAAGAAGCTGGTCGAAGTCACCTATGAATGCCTGATGCTGGGCATCGCGGCGGCACAGCCCGGCGCGCGGCTGGGCGATATCGGCGCGGCGATTGAAGCCCACGCCAACCAATTCCGTTACGGCGTGGTGCGCGAATTTTGCGGTCACGGCGTCGGCCGCCTGTTCCACGACGCGCCCGAAGTCGTCCACGCTGCCAAGGCCGGCACGGGGCCGGAATTGAAGCCGGGAATGTTCTTCACCATCGAACCGATGATCAACCTCGGCAAGCCGTGGGCGAAAGTGCTGGGCGACGGCTGGACGGCGGTGACGCGCGACAAATCGCTCTCCGCGCAGTTTGAACATTCGATCGCGATCACCGAAACCGGCAACGAGATTTTCACCAAGAGCCCGACGGGGCGGGATTGCCCGCCTTACTGATGAGTGCTCCGAAGAAACCTTTGTGGCCCCTATGGGTGATGGTCGCCGCCGTAATTGGCTTGAACATTTGATGATTTGGTGGATTCTGGACAAGGCCAGACTGCGAACATCTAAAGGAAATGTATGTAATCTCAAAGTTGAACAGCGATCTGTCAGCGGCGATTATCTGGACACCCGCAACAACCGTGGTTTTGGCGACGTGATTGGCCGAGGTGCGGCATGATGCGTGCAGGATGACCGTTTGTGCGGACAGATTGTCCGTTGTGCGCCGGTTTTGATGGGTGTTTCATCCGTTTCCGCGGATTTCAGGCGCACCTATCCTGTAGCCGCGCATCGCTCGTGGAAGATCAGGCGGTCGAAGTTATAGGCCAGATTGGCGAGGGTGAGTTTGGCCTGCGCGCGTGCCAAGCCGATGGTGCGGATAAAGAGGCCGTAGCGGTTCTTCTGGTGGGCAAAGACATGTTCGACCCTGGCACGGATTGCTGACTTGGCCGCATTGGCGCGCGCCATGTGCTCGGGCATCGGCCTGCCCTTGGCTTGCGGCGATGGATGCGGCTTTTGAGCATGTTGCTCTTCAACAATGCCTCGTTCCTGGCGCTGCGATAGGCGCTGTCAGCCCAGACATCGCCAGCGGTGTTGCTCGTATCGATCACCCGGCGCAACTGGCGCCCGTCGCTGTCTGCCGCCGAGGTCACCGCTGCCTTGCGGATAAAGCCGAAGCGCCGATCGATGCTGATATGGGACTTGTAGCCGAACACGGGCGTGGCGATCTGCGGCAGCGGCGTCCCGTCGGGGCGGTAGCGGATCTTGCCCCCGATCTTCAACGTCCAGCGCGCATCGACATCCTTCTGGTGCGCCTTGTTCGGCTTGCCTCCCTCATTACTGGGCCAGATCTGCCTGGCTGACTTGCCTGCCTTGATGGCAGCCTTCTCGTCCTCGGTGTTGCGCTGCTTGGGCGCGGGCACCAGCGTGGCATCGACGATCTGACCGCCCATCGCCAGATATCCTGCCTCACGCAGTTGCTCCTCGAACGCATGCATCAGCGCCTCAAGCGTGCCGCTCTCTGTGAGCCGGTTGCGATAGTGGCGAATGGTGTTCTCGTCCGGCATCGCGCCGCCCAGATCAAAACCGAAGAAGCGCATCCATGACAGCCGATCCCGGATCATGAACTCCATGCGCGCATCCGACAGATTATGCTGCGCCTGAACCACCAGCACCTTGAACATCGCCACTGGATCAAAGGCCGGGCGACCGCCCTTGGCGCCGTCGCTATAGCCGAGCCCGCGGGTCAAGAGCGGCCGGAAACGCTCAAACTCTACCGTGCCTGACAAAGCCTCCAGCGGATCGCCGTCCTTGCTCAGCCGCTCCAGGTGCTCCGCCAGCGAAAACAGGCTGTGTGGGTACATCAAACCTCTCCGTCCAATGCCCGGAGTGAATCAGATCATGGCCTCAAATGCGAGGGGTTTTTGCGGGTGTCCATCTACGGTGGCGAAGATTTGCGGAGGACTGCACAAGCTGAATTGGACTTGGCGCAGTTCGATCTTATCGATGCATGTGGAGAAAGAGCTCAATTTGAAGCGGATAAGAGCTACTACGGCTCGGTCCAAGGCTTAAGTCATTGACGACAGCTACACTCAGCTTTCGCTGGGATGACGCTCGTGGGGGCGAATGCGCCTTACCCCTCTCTCCCGGCCCTGATCGCCACCAGCAGCAGGCCTGTCATGCGTGGGAAAGCTCCCTTGCCTGAAGCGAGATGCCAGCAGCATTCGCGACCCTCATGACAGTATCGAGTGTCGGATTGCCGTCTTCCTTGAGCGCGGCATAAAGCGTTGCCCGATTTAGGCCGGTTTCTTCCGCCAAACGACTCATGCCATGCGCCCGCGCAATAGTACCGAGCGCAGCGGCGATATAGCCGGTGTGCCCAGTGGCAAGGGCGTCGCTAAGCAGTGCGGCATGATCCTCGGGAGTATCGAGGTATTTGGAGGCATCGAATGCCTTTGTGCGAGTTGTCATCTTTTCCTATTTCTTTCACTTACCGCTGTTCAAAGCCCCGCGGCGAGGGCTATCGCTTTTTCAATATCCTTTTTTTGCGTTCTTTTTGTTCCCCCGGCCAACAACAGGTAAATCGTGTGGCCGGTGCGGGCGAAATAAATGCGATAGCCCGGACCATAATGAATGCGCGCTTCGGAAATTTTCCCTATCGCCTTCACGTCGGCGAAGAGACCACCCTCAAATTTTACGATCTCACGAGCGATGGCCTTTTGTGCCTTCGGGTCAGAGAGACCTTCTATCCAAGCTTCGAACTCCTCAGTCTGCTCTATCGTATTCACATCGACTCTATAGACGGATAATGGCCGACTGTCTATTAAAATCGACAACAAAAATTCAAACTCCAGGAACGCATCTCACGAATGGCTCGCCGGCATTACCTTACCCTTCTCTAGCCGCCCGGATCGCCGCCCCAGCAGCGAACGGGGCCACAGCCGCCAGCGCGAGGCTGATCGCGGCGACGAAGCCGAGGCTGACCTGATCCTGACGCGCCAGCGCGCCCGCGCCGAAAATCAGGATCGGCAGCGCGAGCGGGATCAGCAGCAGGCCGGAAAGCGCCGCGCCCGCGCGCAAGCTGGCCGTGAGCGCGGCGATCATCAGCCCGATCGCGGCCAGCCCCGGTGTCCCCACCAACAAGCCGAGCAACAGGATCTGCAACGTCTCCCCCTCGATTTTCAGCAGCGCGGCGGCGGGAAAGGTCGCCAGCACCAGCGGCGGGCCGAAGCTGAGCCAGTGGGCAACCAATCGCACCGTCATCATCGCTTCTTCCGCCATGCCGCGCAGTTTCAACTGGTCAAAGAAGCCCAGCTCGATATCGCGCGCCACCAGCTTTTCCAGCGGCAGGATCGCCGCCAGAAGCGCCGCGATCCACACCACTCCGCCGCCGGTTTTTGCCAGCAGATTGGCATCCGGCCCGACCGCGAAGGGAAACAGCATCGCCACCGCGACGAAGAACACCACCGGCAGCGCCGCACCGCTCCCGGTGAAGGGGAAGAACTGCGCAAGATCGCGGCGGAGGAGTTGCGCGAGCATCAGGCCTCGGCCTCGTCTGATGGCGCGTAGTCCTCGATCGCAAAGCGCGTCATCCCCGGCACATCCAACGGTTGGTGCGAAGCGATCAGCGCGATCCTGCCAGCGGCGCAATGTTCGCGCACCAATTCGCTCACCAAGCCTTGCGATGCCGTGTCGAGGCCCGATAATGGCTCATCCAGCAGCCACACCTGCGCCGCCTGCCCCAGCAGCCGCGCGAAGGCGGCGCGTTTTTTCTGCCCGGTGGAAAGATAGCGCACCGGCACCTCGGCCAGAGGCTCCAGCCTTAACCGCGCCATGATCGCTTGCGGCGCATTGCCAGCATCCACCGCGAACCAGAACGCCAGCGCGCGGCGCAAGGGCAGATCGGGGTCAAGTCCGCTGCGTTCATCGAGCAACCCCAGCGTCCCTGTCCGCCGCACCTCACCCGCATAGGGCGTCATCAACCCCGCCAGCGCGCGGATCAGCGTGGTCTTGCCCGCGCCATTGGCGCCCGTCACATGGCACACCGCCCCGGCGTCGAGCGCAAAGGATAGCCGCCGGAACAGCAACCGCTCACCCCGCCGACAGGCGAGGTCATGCACAGACAGGGCGGGCGACGGTGCTTGCATTGGCTTGCCGCGTTAGGGAAAAGAGCGCCTGCAAACAAGCGACACGCAACAAGGAACCTGCGCCATGGCCGTCCCCGAACTCGACCCCAGCGAAATCGAACAACTCCTCGCCGATCACCCCGCATGGAGCCTGGCGCGCAATGGCAAGGCGATCACCCGCACGTTCCAGTTTGCCGATTTCTCGCAGGCCTGGGGCTTCATGAGCCGCGTCGCCCTGCTGGCCGAGGCGCAGGATCACCATCCCGAATGGTTCAACGTCTATGCCAAGGTCGAAGTGACGCTGACCACCCATGATGCCGGGCCAAGCGGCGGCTTGTCACAGCGCGACGTGCGGCTGGCGCACGCGATTGATGGGATTGTATAAACACAACCGTTCACCCTGAGCCTGTCGAAGGGCCAGTGCGAGGGGCTTCGACAAGCTCAGCCTGAGCGGGTTGGGATGGGTGCCTTACTTCCCCAGCAACGCCTGCCGCCCGGCTGAGCGCTGTTGCCTGCGCAGCTTGCCGGGCATCCAGCGTTTGGCGAAAGCCAGCTGGCGCGCGGTCTTGCCGACCAGATAATGCACCTCATCGCCGTGAACCGCGTTCCATATTGCCTGCGCAACCTCTTCTACCGGGGTGATTTCAAGCCCGGCGGCCGTGACCCGCGCGCGGATGTTTTCGTTGGTGTTGCGGTTGCCGGTGCCATCGAGCAGCGGGGTGTCGATGAAGCTGGGGCAGATCGAGGATACCTTGATCCCGTCTGGTGCCCATTCGGCATCAAGGCTTTCGGCGATTCCGCGCACCGCGAACTTGGTGGCGCTGTAAACGCTCATCCCGCTGCCCCCGGTGATCCCGGCGGCACTGGCGATGTTGACTAGCGCCGATCCCGGTGCGGCGGCCTTGAGGAAGGGATAGACCGCCTGCGCGCCGTAAAGCACCCCGCGCAGATTGATGTCGAGGCAGGCGTCGATCTCGTCCTTGCCAAGTTCAGCCAGCGCCCCGCCGGTGCCGATCCCGGCATTGTTGACCATCGCATCAATCCGCCCGCCTGCCGCTGCGGCAAAGGCAGCCAGCACCTCGTCCCAAGCCGCGCGGTCACGCACATCAAGCCGGTGCGCGAATTTCGCCTCGCCATCGATCAGGCATAGCGTTTCGGCCATCCCGGCTTCGTTGATGTCGGCCACCCCGACAAACCAGCCCTTGGCGGCGAAATGCAGCGCAGTCGCCCGGCCAATGCCCGACGCCCCGCCGGTGATGAAGATGCTGCGCTGTTGTGCCATGTGATCCCTCTCGATTGCGTTTTGCAACCTGTGTAGAGCGGTCTGCGGCGCTTGTCAGCAGTGCGAATGCAGCGCCGGGGCGCTATCCCCCGTGCTTTGCCTCCAGGCCCTGTACGTGCTGTGCGCCTTCGACGATCTGCGCGCTTGACGGCACCAGCGCATCGCCCAGCGGTTCAGCCCTCCCGCCAAGACATTCGGCGAGGAAATTTTCAGCGATGGCGTAGAAGGCAATGCTGTTTTCGGGCCGGGCAAAGCCGTGGCCTTCATCCGGATACAGCACATAGGTCACTGGTATCCCGGCAGCTGTCATGGCGCTGACGATCTGATCGCTTTCCGCCTGCTTGACGCGCGGATCATTTGCGCCTTGCGCGATCAGCAACGGCTTGATGATCTTGTCGGCCTTGTAAAGCGGGCTTGCCGCCCGCAGCAGGGCGCGGCCTTCCTCGGTGCCCGGATCGCCCATGCGTTCGTGGAAGGTCTTCACCAGCGGCGCCCAGTATGGCGGGATGGTGGAGAGCAGGGTTTCCAGATTTGACGGGCCGACAATATCGACCCCGCAGGCGAAGGTTTCGGGCGTGAAGGCCAGCCCGGCCAGCGTGGCATAGCCGCCGTAGGAACCGCCCATGATCGCCACCTTGTCGGCCTGCGCGATGCCTTGATCCACGGCCCAATCGACCGCGTCGATCAGGTCATCGTGCATCTTGAGGCCCCATTGCTTGTTCCCGGCGTTGATGAAGTCCTTGCCGAACCCGGTCGAGCCACGAAAATTGACGCTGAGCACCGCATAACCGCGATTGGCGAGCAGTTGGTGGGAGGAGTTGAAGCCATAGGTGTCGCGCCCCCACGGCCCGCCATGCACCAGCAGCACCATCGGCACCGGGTTGTCGGGGCGGCCATCACCGTTGCTGTCGCTGCCCGGCGGCAGGGTGAGATAGGATGGCAGGGTCAGCCCGTCGCGGCTGGCGATTTCCAGCCCGTGCATCGGCTGGAGCGGCATTCCTTCAAGCGCCGGGCGCGAGGTGTAAAACGGGGTTAGCGTCTTCGCGGTGCGATCATAGATGTAGGTCGCCACCGGCCGGGTCAGCGGGTCGTTCCAGACGATCCAGGTCTGGTCGTCATCGGTGCGGCTGGAAACGCCGAAATCGCCATCGAGCCTATCGTCCAGCCATGCCAGCGCAGCGCCGATATCGGGATCAATCGCAGTCCATCGGGTTGTGAGGTAATCGACCGCATAGGCCTCCACCTCGCCGGTCAGCGGATCACGCAGGGTGCTGCCGATATCGGCCTTGGCGTCCTCGGCAATTTTGCGCTTTTCGCCCGTGGCGGTGTCTTGCGCAAACAACGCGGCGGTGTTGCGCCCGCGGCTGTCGATCCAGTACAGCGTGCCACCATCGGTGGTATATCCGGCGGGCGTGGTGGTCAGCGCGTCCTCCATCGCGGTCGTTTCAAACGGCTCAGCCGCGACAGCATTATCGTCAATGACGAAATAGTCAGTCCCGCCCGCCGCGTTCTGGCGCATCGCCATGCGCAAGGTCAGGCTGTCATCGGCCATGAACCGGGCGTAGGAATTATTCTCCAGCACCAGCGTGAGTTCACCCGTGGTCAGATCCAGCAGATGGACATCGTGCCAGCGCGGATCGCGGTTGTTCAGGCCAAGCAGCACCTTGTCCTTCGCGGTGGTCGATGCACCGACAATCTGCACGCGGGTCTTTTCAAACGGGGTCAACGTGGTTTCTGCGCCGCTGGCGATATCGATACGGTAGAGCAGGAAATTTTCGTCCCCGCCCTTGTCCTGAATATACAATACGCCGCGCGAATCCGGTGACCAGAAATGCTGGCGGATCGGACGGTCAGTCGCGCTGGTGATGACGCGGGCGGCATCGGGGTTTTGGGCAGGCGCGATCCAGATATTGAGCACCCCGTCCTTCGGCGCGAGCCAGCTAAGCCATTGGCCATCCGGGCTGATCTGCCCGGCCGCGCGGGTCGGGTTGCCGAACAGGACGCTGCGCGCGATCAAAGGGGCGGTTTGGGATTGGGCGGTCATCTCTGTTCCATCTGTTGCGGCTGGGTTACTGGCAAGAACTGCAGCAGGCAGCGCCGCAAGAGACGCCGCTACGCTGGTCAGGAATCGGGCCCGAATGCGTGTGAATGGTGTCATGACTGCTTTCCTCCAGAACAATGCCGGGCAGGCTAAGTGTATTGCATGACTAATACACAATCGCGGCACGCGCAAGCGCCGCCGTCGTCATCCCGGCGAAGGCCGGGACCCAGAGCGGTACGCGCCGCACCTGGAGGCTCTGGGCCCCGGCCTTCGCCGGGGTGACGGTGATGTCAGCTCCGGGGCCGATGAGCGAACGGCAGCTTTTTCGCAGCAAATGTGAATACCGGACATAACCCTCAATCGGGCTCACAATGCCGGGTTGGCGTAGAAATGCAAGACCGAGATTGCTGCGCGTTGTTGCAATAGAGACAGCAATTTCAGAAAGTTAGTGCAGATCAATCAGCCGGTGCCCACTACTGCGACAATCCGGCACTGTCTGGATGGCGGGTTTTGGGTTGGTCGGAACTGTGGCCGAATGACTGAAACTGGGTGGGAAGGCGAATGGCGGCTTTCAGCGATTGCGAAAGTGATTACTCTTGCGCCAGAACCAAGCCATCACACGCTCTCTAGCTCAAAGAAATCGATCCCCGTGACGCCCTCGCTCAGGAGAGCCTTGGCAAGTGCATCTGAAACAAGTGTCATCGTCGCTTCGTGTTTGTCTCGCCAGAGATGATGATCACCGATTTGTGATCTGTTGAAGACTATTTTTTCGTCCCGGCCTCGAGATACAAATCCCTTTGGCCAATACTCTTCAGGCACAACACGACTTTGAGTCCAAAGGCGCCCAAGATGAAGCATCATAGTCGTGCGTTCGCGATCAACGGTGTCGAGGCGATTGCAGACTACCATGAACCACATGTCCGTCAGAACCTCGCCTCCCTTTTCGACGATTTGCAACGGAATGAACTGGTGCACGCCCGGCTCCAGACGTTCGACAATCAACTTGAACTTGTCGGAAACGACAAAGAGCCCGTTGAACTTGTCGAAGTCGGGGATATTCCTTCCTGAGCATCGCCTGAGTTTCTTGGGGACGTGTTCGATCTTTATCGATCGGCCGCTGTCCCAATGCCGACCGTGCTCATGGTGCATGTACTTGCCATCGTCTTGGGTAGGATCCTGAAGCTCCACCTTCTTCAGGTCACCATCCCCCCGGATGAACTCAAGCTCAACGAACCCGTATTTGCGATCAAGGCTCTGGGTCGCGACAGCGTAGACCATTATAACATCCTCACAATCTTTGCGGGCAAGGCAATCGCGTCGTTACATCTTTGGGGTTTCAAGAGCCTAAACCCCTCGGCATTGATGAGTAGGCAGTGACGGCGGTTTTGGGGTCGATTGCTGAACGGCAGCTTTTGGGCTGAAAATGTGAGAACCGGACATACCCCTCAAACCGGTTCACGACTTGCCGAGTAGTAGTGCCAGGTGAAGATCGCCATGCTACCGCGCTGCGGTGCCCAGGGTTCGGCAAGCTGGCGGGTGGCTTTTTCCGCTGGGCGTTCGGGCAGATCGAGCAACCGCTTGACCCCCTCTTGCACCGCGAGGTCTCCGGCTGGCCAGATATCGCGGCGGCCCTCGGCAAACAGCAGGTAAATCTCCGCCGACCAGCGCCCGATGCCCTTGATCCGGGTGAGGTGTGCAATCGCGTCCTCATCGTCGGCAGGCAGGCAGCCCAAATCAAGTTCGCCAGCCTCGACCAATTCGCACAAGGACCGCGCGTAACCCTGTTTCTGATGCGA